>CAZFKD010000005.1:10727-25542 GCA_964519695.1 uncultured Spirochaetaceae bacterium | reverse complement strand
TCGTCGAAGACCTTGATGTAGGTCGCGGGGTTGCTGCGCGGTGTCCGGCCGATCGGCCGCTGATCGATGTCGATCACCTTGTCGAGCTGGCCGAGACCCGAGACCTGGCGATGGCGGCCGACGCGGGCGCTGCTGCCGTTCAGCGCGCGGGAGGCCGCCGGGAAGAGGATGTCGTTCACGAGCGTCGACTTGCCGGCCCCCGAAACGCCGGTCACGGCGACGAGCACCCCGAGCGGGATCTCGACGTCGACGTCGCGCAGGTTGTTCTCGCTCGCGCCGTGGACCTTGAGGCTGCCCTTCGCGATCCGGCGCTGCTCGGGAATCTCGATTCGTCGCCGGCCGGAGAGATAGGCGCCGGTCAGCGAGCTCGCCGATCGCTCGAGGCTCTCGGGCGTGCCGGCATGGACGACGTGGCCGCCGGCGACGCCCGCGCCGATGCCGAAATCGATCACGTGGTCGGCGGCGCGGATGGTCTCCTCGTCGTGCTCGACGACGACGACGGTGTTCCCGATGTCGCGCATGCGGAAGAGGGTGTCGAGCAGACGGCGGTTGTCGCGCGGATGCAGGCCGATTGAGGGCTCGTCGAGGATGTAGATGACGCCCGTGAGATCCGAGCCGACCTGGCTGGCGAGCCGGATGCGCTGGGATTCGCCGCCCGAGAGCGTCGGTCCGGCGCGGTCGAGGGAGAGGTAGCCGAGGCCGACGGCGGCGAGGAAGTCGAGGCGGGCGCGGATCTCCTTCAGGACCTCGGCGGCGATCTCTCGGTCGGCGCCTTCGAGGGCGATCGTGTCGAAGAAGGCGCGCGCGGCGTCGACGGTCAGCGCCGAGATCTCGACGAGGGTCTGGCCGGCGACGCGGACCGCGGCGCTCTCGGGGCGCAGGCGCGTGCCGTGGCAGGTCGTGCAGGCGGTATTCGACATGTACTTCGCGTACCAGGCCTTCATGCCCTCGGACTGGGTGTCCTTGAAGCGGCGCATGAGCTGGGGGATCAGGCCTTCCCAGGTCGTGTCGAACTGGCCGCCGCTGCCCTCCTTGCTCTTCCACTTGACGCGGTAGCGGCGCTCGTCGGTTCCGTAGAGGATCTGCTGGCGCTGCTTCTCGGAGAGCTTCTTCCAGGGCTTGTCCGAGGGGATCGCGAGCTGGGCGAGGATCTGCTTGCGGAAGCCGCTGCCCCAGCCGTCCTTCTCGGAGACGTTCTCGCCCCAGGGCTTCAGCGCGCCGCCGTCGATCGAGAGCGAGTCGTCGGGCGCGACCAGGGCGGGGTCGATCTCGAAGCGCGTGCCGAGTCCGTTGCAGTCGCCGCACATGCCCTGGGGACTGTTGAACGAGAACGCCTGGGGCGTCAGCTCGGGAAACGAGACCTGGCAGCGGCCGCAGGCGGCCTTTTCGGAGAAGGGGCGATCGCCTTCGCCGTCGATCGCCGCCGTCATCTGGCCCTTGCCGATGCGGAGCGCCGTCTCGACGGATTCGTTGAGGCGGCTCTTGATGCCCGGCTTGACGACGATGCGATCGATCACGGCCTCGACGTCGTGCTTCTTGCGCTTGTCGAGGTGCGTGAGGCCCTCGGTCTCCACGAGCTCGCCATCGACGCGCAGGCGGGTCCAGCCGGCGCGGCGGGCTTCGTCGATCAGCTCGCGGTGCTCGCCCTTGCGGTTGACGAGCAGCGGCGCGAGCAGGACGACGCGGGTCCCTTCGGCGAGGCGCTCGAGGGTGCGCGCGATCTGCTCGGCGCTCTGGCTCTCGACGCGGGCGCCGCAGAGATGGCAGTGCTGGCGGCCGGTGCGGGCCCAGAGCACGCGGAGATAGTCGGAGATCTCGGTGATCGTGCCGACGGTCGAGCGCGGGTTGTTGCCGGTCGTCTTCTGCTCGATCGAGATCGTCGGCGAGAGGCCGCGGATCGTGTCGTAGCGGGGCTTCTCCATCTGGCCGAGGAACTGGCGCGCGTAGGCGGAGAGGCTCTCGACGTAGCGGCGTTGGCCCTCGGCGTAGAGCGTGTCGAAGGCGAGCGAGGATTTGCCCGAGCCCGAGACGCCGGTCATGACGACGAGCTTCTTCTTCGGGATGTCGACGTCGATCGATTTGAGGTTGTGCTCGCGCGCGCCGCGGATCTCGATGTGGTCGAGCTCCGAGACCGGCGGCGCGGCGCGCGACGTCGTCTTCTTCGAGGGGCTCGGCGGGCTCGGTCGGCGCTTGGCGGGGGGCATGCGAGCTCCGAGAGTAGGGGATCCGGACGGGTCTCGGCGAATGGCTTCTTCGATATGCTCGCCCGCCGGGAGGAACCGCCAGTTGGGCATGCCGTCGCTCGAGGGAAGGGTCGCGTTCGTGAGCGGGGCGAGCCGCGGCATCGGGGAGGCGCTGGCGCGGCGCTACTTCGAGCGGGGGATGCGCCTCGTCCTCTGCTCGCGCGGGGCGCCCGCGCTGGCCGAAGGGGATCGCGTCATCGCCCGGCGGCTCGACGTTCGCGACGCGGAGGCGATGGAGGCGCTCGTGCCGGAGATCGAGCAGCGATTCGGTGCGGTCGACCTCTGGATCAACAACGCCGGGGTCCTCGAGCCGATCGCGCCGGTCCGTGACGTGTCGGTCGAAGCCTTCCGGGACCACATCGATACCAACCTCGTCGGCGTCTTCATCGGCACGCGCTGTTATGTCCGGCATCTGCGGCGGCGGGGGCGCGGCGGCGTGCTCGTCAACATGTCGTCGGGCGCCGCCTGGAAGCCGTATGAAGGTTGGGGCGCCTACTGCGCGGGGAAGGCGGGGGTCGAGCGGTTGACGGAGGTGGTCGCCGCCGAGGAGGCGGCCATGGGACTGCGCGCCTACTCGGTCGCGCCCGGCGTCATCGATACCGAAATGCAGGCCCGCATCCGCGCCGCCGATCCCTCGGATTTCCCCGAACGCGAGCGCTTCGTCGAGCGCAAGCGCACGGGCGCCTTCAACGATCCGGTCATGGTCGCCGACGAGCTGCTCCGGATCGCGTTCGATCCCGATCGCCGCCCGGCTGGCGTCGCGGTCCGGATCGCCTTCGACGGCGAGCCGACGATGGCGACCCCGCGCTGAAGCGGCCCGTTCCCCCGCGCTTCACGCGGCCCGCGTCGGAGCGGCAGCGGGATATCCGGAGCTTGCCCGGAACTGGCGGAGACTCAGCGGGATTCCGGACCCTCAGCGCGATTGCCAGAGAAGCCAGGCGAGCACCGCGAAGAGCACGATCGCCACGATCCGGAGCGCAGTACCGAAGGCGCCGAGCGGCCCGCTGATCGCGGCGTTTCGCGCCTTCGCGCGTGCGGCGAGAACCTCGCGGGCGCGGGGACGGGGCGCGGCGCTTCCGCCCACACCGACGCCGTCCAAGCCTTGCTCGCCCCCGTCGGTCGTGACGTCGCGGAGCGTCTCCGTATGGGGGCGCCTGCGCCAGCCGGGAAGCAAGGCGAGCAGCGCGACCGTCACGTTGTCCGGGCCGCCGCATTCGTTCGCGAGGTCGACGAGCGCGTCGGCGGCGCGCTCGAGCGGCTGCGGGGCGGCTGCCGCGGCGACGAGCACCTCCTCGATCTCCGCATCCGAGACCACGCCGCAGAGGCCGTCCGAGCAGAGCAGGACCCAATCGCCGGGCTCGAGCGCCACGTCGCCGACCTCGACGTCGACCTGGTCGAGCACGCCGACCGAGCGCAGGATTTCGTTGCGGCGCGGATGGTAGGCGGCTTCTTCGGCGGTCAGGACGCCGCGGCGGAGCATCTCGGCGACGACGCTGTGGTCGGTCGTCAGGGCTTCGAGCCGGCCGCCGCGGAGGCGATAGGCGCGGCTGTCTCCGACGTGCGCGACGGTCGCGCGACCGTCGGCATCGAGCAGGAAGGCGACGACCGTCGTGCCCATGCCGGCGAGCCCGGGATCTTCGGTCGCCATGCCGAAGAGATGTTCGTTGGCGCGCTCGATGGCGCTTCGGAGGACGTCCGCCGGGTCGGGGGCTCCCGCCGCGGCGCTCGCCTCGAAGGCGTCCGCGATCGTCGCGAGGGCTTCACGGCTGGCGGTCGCTCCGCCCCGATGGCCGCCCATCCCATCCGCGACGACCAGCAGACGGGCGCCATCCGAGCGCCGAAAGCTGCCGCAGCTGTCCTCGTTGGCCGCCCGCACCCGCCCCACGTCGGAGCGGGACGCGACGAGCATTCGATCGTCCGGCTCGTCGCGTTCCCCGGCGTGCGAGGACAACGGCTCCCTCCCGCTCAGCTGAAGTCGCGGTCGAGTACCGTCTTGCGGCCGTCGCTTCGAGCGCTCTCGACGGCCTGGTCACACATCGCGCGCAGGCGATCCGAGAGGACTTCGAGCACGTTCGCCGAGGTCTTCATGTCACCCTTGTCCTTGATGTATGCCTTGATCTTGGAGGCGACGACCAACACTTCGTTCGAGTCCGACATCTTAAGAGGCGTCCTTCCTGCTTGTTCCGGTCGTGTCCCGGTGGATTCCCGGTTGCAATCGGGAGACATTCGAGAAACCCGCGAAGCCTTTCGACGGGCGCTCTCGATGCGCGAAGCAGCTGCCCGGTTGGGCGGGTCCAGCCGCCGGGGGAGAATGCCCAAGATCGAACCGAGCGCAACGCCCGGAGGCGCATCCTTCGCTCGAATTGGAGTCAACTGATTGGAATCGAACGAAATTCTGATCACGGGAGCACGGATCTGGGATTCCGATCACGACGGGATCGCCCCGCACGCCACTGCGCTGCGAATCCGCGGTGGTCGCATCATCGCGCTCGGTCGCGATGCGCTCGCGATGGGCCCTGCGACGACGATCCTCGATCGACCGGGTCGCATCCTGATTCCCGGCCTGATCGATGCCCACGTCCATCTCGAGCTCGACCCGCGGCTCAGGACCCCGGCCGAGCAGCTCGCCGTCCCCCCTGCCGTTCGGATCCGCGCTCTGCGCGAGCGAGCGCGCGCGATGCTGGCGCACGGCATCACGACGGCCCGTGATTGTGGGGGCGGCGCCTACGCCGAACACGACCTGCGCGACGCGATCGATGCGGGTCGGCTGCCTGGCCCGCGACTGCTCTGTTGTGGCCAGCCGCTCACGACGCCGAACGGACATTGCGCCTTCTGGGGCGGAACCGCCGGGTCGCGCGACGAAGTCGAGCGCGTGGTCGCCCGCCAGGCCCGGCGCGGGAGCGACTGGATCAAGGTGATGGCGACCGGCGGTGTCTTCACGCCGGGAAGTCGTCCCCGCGACACGCAATTCGACGAGGCATCGCTGGCGGCCGTCGTCGCCGCGGCCCGGCGCGAAGGGCGCCCCGTCGCGGCGCATTGCCATGGCACGGCCGGCATCGCCGCCGCACTGCGCGCCGGCGTGCGGACGATCGAGCACGCGTCCTTCGCCGGGGAGGGCGGATTCGGCAGCGATCCAGACGAGGCCTTGATGCGCGAGCTCGCCGAGCGCGAGGTCTGGGTCTCACCGACGGTCAACTCGGGCTGGCTCGCGCGTGCGTCCGACGCCTCGGGCGAGCCGACGGATTTCTTCCGCCGACTCTCGAGCTGCCTCGCGCTGCAGCGTCGGCATGGCGTTCGCTTCATCGCGTCGAGCGACGCCGGGATTCCGGGCGTTTTTCATCACGATCTGGCCGATGGCCTGCGTGCGCTCGAGCGTTATGCGGGTATGCGTCCCGTCGACGTGTTGCGCGCGGCGACCTGCGAAGCGGCTCGGGCGCTGGGGCTCGCGCGCGAGACCGGTCGGCTCGCGCCGGGCCTCTCGGCGGATCTGCTCGTGCTGCGCGCCGATCCGCTCCGCGATCTATCGGCGATCGCAGAGCTCGAGGCAGTCGTCTTCCGCGGCCGCTGGCACGAAGCCGCGGCGCTCCGGGCCGGGGACGCTTCCGAGGCCTCCGACTGATCCGCCTGCGCGGGCGTCGTCGGGAAGCCCGCCGACGGGTCAAGCCGAAAGCGCGCCGCTGCCCGAGCGTGGTCGCGCGCGCCCGGGGTCGCTCTCGGCGAGCTGGGAAGTCACGAAGTGGGAGATCGTATGCCGCACGTCGGCTCCGGAGGCCTCGAACGCGAGACCCGCATCGCCCTCGCGCGCATAACGACATTCGGCCCGGGTCGAGATCAGTCCGAAGCTCGGGAGCGCGAATTGCAGATCGACGCGGGCGCCGCGCGCGATCCGTTCGCCGGACCGCAGCAGGCAGCCGCCTTCGGAGAGGGAGAGAACGGCACCGATCGAACGGTGCTCGCCCCGGATGCAGCGCGCGGAGAGCTGGGTGCGGATGCGCGGCGCACTGCGCGGCGTGCTCTCGAGCGCAGACTGGATCATCTCGTAGACGGCGCCGAGGCGGGCCGGGCGCCGCGTTGTCGCGAAGATCCGGGAGTCGAGTGGCGCGTCGCTTCGCGCCGAGGCGATCAGCAGGATGCGTCGATCGGCGGCCTCTTCGGGCCCCGGGAGCTCGGGCAGCCGATCCGAGTCGACGAGCCAGAGGCCGCAGGCGTCGCGCGATTCCTGCGGAATCCGTTCGGAGTCGAGGTCGATCATCACGTAACCGAGCGCGCGGAGGGCTTCGAGGACGCGCGGTGCGAGGCTCTTCGGGCCGATGCGTACGCCGATCCGACGGCCCATGATGCCGGGTTCGAAGACGGGGTCGTGCATGGGGCGCTCTTCGGTGCGACGTTCCCCCGCGTGGAGTCGAAACGTGTGCTCGAGGACCGGGTTGCGATGAGAGCGGACGAGCTCGCGCCGCAGCGGAACTTTTCGCGCTTCGCGCCGTCGACGACGGGGCGATCCCATCCCGGAACGCTGCTCGCCGCGTTGTTATGCTGGCTCGACGCCCGCTCGCGCGGCGCTCCCGTCCTGCTACGTCTCGAGGACCTCGATCGCGAACGCTCGAAGCCCGCTCTCGTCGAGGCGATGCAGCGCGACCTCGAATGGCTCGGTCTCGATTGGGACGACGTCGAGCGGCAGTCCGAGCAGCGCGAGCGCCATGAAGCGGTGATCGAACGGCTCGTCGGCGAAGCCGCCGTCTACGCCTGCGATTGCAGTCGCGCGAGGATCCGGGCGGACGGCACGCTCGCGCCGGACGGGAGCCATCGTTATCCGGGAACCTGTCGCGCGAGGGTCGTTTCTCGGGCCGACTGGCGCTCGCGTCCCGAGACGCTCCGCCTCCGGCTGGAAGCCGGAGCGCCGGTCGTGCTCCGCGACGAGAGTGGGCTCGACCTGTCGGGCGATGCCGCGCTGCTGTTCGGCGATCCGCTGCTGCGACGTCGGGACGGGGCCTATGCCTATCATTTCGTCTCGGTCGTCGACGACGCGGCGCGAGCCGTCGGTCGCGTGGTCCGCGGCCGGGATCTCGCCCCGTCGACGATGATCCAGGTCGCGTTCCAGCGGCGCCTCGGATTTCCGACCCCGCGCTACCGCCATCATTGCCTCTACCTCGAGCGCAGCGGCGACAAGCTCTCGAAGCTCCATGGCGCCGTCGGGATCGAGGCGCTCCGGCGGCGCTACGACGCGGAGGCGCTCTGCGGCGTCGTCGCGAGCGGTGTCGGGCTCGTGCCCGCCGGATCGCGTTGCCGTCCCGCCGAGCTCGTCGCGGTCTTCGACTGGGCGCGCGTCTCGACGCAGGACGTCGTGCTCGCCTGGGACGAGCGGGAGGGGCTCTCGGTACAGGCTTCCTGACCCGCGTCGATCGGGTTGCGGAGCCCCCTCGATTGCTAGCGTCCGGGAACACGGCGCCCCGCCCCCCATCCGGGCAGGCGGCGCGACCGACGGAGGATTCGCGATGGGACAGCTCGAGGGCAAGCGCATCATCATCACCGGTGCGGCGCAGGGCATGGGCGCCGTGCACGCCCGGCTCTTCGTCGAGGCGGGCGCCCGAGTCGTGCTGACCGATCTCCAGACCGAGGCCGGCGCGAAGCTCGCGAACGAGCTCGGGAAGAACGCGCACTTCGTTCCCCAGGACGTGACGAAGGAATCCGACTGGGAGAGCGTCGCCGCCGAGGCGAAGAAGCGCTTCGGCGGAATCGACGGGCTCGTCAACAACGCGGCGATCTGGTGGACGAAGCCGGTCATGGACGAAGACCGCGAGCGCTTCCGGAAGATGCTCGACGTCAACGTGATCGGGACCTGGCTCGGCATCCGCGCGGTCGTGCCCGCGATGCGCGAGGCCGGGGGCGGCTCGATCGTGAACCTCTCGTCGATCGCCGGAACGCGCGGCATTCCGGAGCACGGCGCCTATGGCGCATCGAAATGGGCCGTGCGCGGCCTCTCGAAGGTCGCGGCGTCGGAGCTCGGCCAGTGGAACATCCGCGTCAACACCGTGCATCCCGGCGCGGTCGAGGGGACCGGGATGTTCCTCGTCCCCGAGTCCGAGTTCGAGACGCTCTTCCAGGCCCAGCCGCTGCGCCGGCCCGGCCGCCGCGAGGAGATCTCGGGCCTCGTGATGTTCCTGCTCTCCGATCAGTCGAGTTACGTGACGGGCCACGAGCACGTCGTCGATGGCGGCCGAACGGTCTGGTAGGCGGAGCGGCTTCGCCCGCCGGTCGCTCCATCTTCGCAAGGCTCGTCGCCCGCGCTCCGCGGACGCGACCCGGCGTGCCGCTCAGGCGCCGAAGATCTCGAGCAGCGAATGTTCGGCCGGGACGCCGACCCGCAGCGGAAAGCCGTAGAAGCCCGTCCCCCGATGCACGTAGAGCCGGGACGCGCCGCGCGCGAAGAGCCCCTGGTCGGGCCAGCGCGTGCGCGAGAGCACCGTCCAGTCGAGGCCGAGCGAGACGAGCCCGACCTGGCCGCCGTGGGTATGACCCGAGAGCACGAGGTCGACGTCGTCTTCGGGCAGCGCATGGAAGCCGACCGGATCGTGGAGCAGCAGCAGTCGCAGATGGGCTGCGCGTCGCGGGTGGCGGCCGAGCAGGTCGGCGAGGCGATCGGCGTGGTCCGCCGAGAGATAGTCGGAGCCGATGACCTGAACGGGCCCGGCGCCGGTCTCGAAGCAGGCCTCGCCGTCGATCAGCAAGCGGATGCCGAGGACCTTCATCGCGTCGCGCACGTGGTCGGGCGCTTCGTGGTCGTGATTGCCGAAGATCGCGACGCAGCGATCGGCGACCGGGAGCAGCGGTTCGAGCGCGCGGGCGAGGCAGCCCGGCGAGCCCATGCTCTCCATCGTCAGGTAGTCGCCCGTCAGCGCGATCAGGTCCGGCTCGCGCGCGACGAGCTGGGCGACCCGCCGGCGAAGCCGCGCGACGCTCTGCCAGGGGCCGAGATGCGTATCGGTCAGCTGCACGATCCGAAGCGGGCGGGCGCTGCCGACTTCGGCCGGACCGGAGCCGGAGACGCGGCCCCGGATCCGCTCCACAGGGACCCGCGCGATCTGCTTCGGCCCTTCGCGCGCGAGCCGGATGCGCACGGTCTCCGGCCGCGCCGTCGTCGAGGTCAGGACGGACGCCACCGCGACGACGAGCGGGATCGCCTCGATGAAGGTCCAGGCGGAGAGCACGCCCTGCCAATCGAGCGCCCCGAAGAGCATCCGGAACGGCAGCAAGACGACGAGCCAGGGCCCGGCGAGCATCCCGCCCGCGATGAAGGTCTGCCCGGGGACCGAGACCAGCCAGCGGAAGGCGGAGCTGCGCATCCGCGCGCGCACGAGATGGGCGAACTGGACGCCCGAGACGAGCATCGAGTAGGCGAAGAGCGCATCGATCGCGACGACGGCCTCGGCGGGCACGACCGTCCGCAGCCGCGCGTGGAGCACGAGCGCGCCCGGCAGCGCGAAGGTCAGCAGGACCGCGCTGAAGATCGCGTAGAAGCGGCCGCGGGCGAAGGCCGCGTAGAGCGGGACGCCGAGCCAGGTCGCGACCGCGAGCACGGGAAACAGGATCGCGAGATCGAACATCCGAAGGCCTCGTCTTCCGGTTCAGACCGTGTCCAGCAGGAGCTTGCCCGTCGTGCTTCGGCTCTCGAGATCGCGGTGGGCAGCAGCGGCGTCGGCGAGGGCGTAGTGGCCGCCGATCGTTTGGCGCAGTCGCCCATCGGCCAGCGCGTCGAAGACCCAGCCGGCGCGCTGCTCGAGCTCGGCGCGCGTCGCGACGTAATGGCCGAGGCTCGGACGGGTGACGAAGAGCGAGCCCGCGCCGTTCAGGCGCCCGAGATCGAACGGGGGCACAGGCCCGCTCGCCTGGCCGAACAAACAGAGCAGCCCCCGCGGTCGCAGGCTGCCGAGACTGCCTTCGAAGGTCGAACGACCGACCGAGTCGTAGACGACGTCGACGCCGCGGCCGTCGGTCCAGGCGCGCGCCCGCTCGCGGAAATCCTCCCGGTCGTAGCGGACGACCTCGTCGGCGCCGGCGGCGCGGGCGATCGCCGCCTTCTCTCCGGTCGAGCAGGTCCCCATCACCCGCACGCCCGCCGCCTTGAGGCATTGGATCAGCAGGCCGCCCGTCCCGCCGGCGGCGGCGTGGACGAGCGCCGTATCGCCCGGGCCGGGCGTGCGGACGCCGTGGGTCAGGTAGTGGGCGGTCATGCCCTGAAGAAGGCTCGCCGCGGCGAGATCGAAGGAGAGCGCGGCCGGGATCCGCACGAGCTGGCGCGCGGGCGCGAGGCAGGCGCCGGCGTAGCTGCCCGGGACGAGGGCGAAGGCGACGCGATCCCCGACCGCGACCTCGGCGACGCCCGGGCCGACCGACTCGACGATCCCCGCCGCCTCGACGCCGGGAACGAAGGGCAGGGGCAGGGGGTAGAGACCAGTCCGATGGTAGGTGTCGATGAAGTTGACGCCGATCCGATCGAGGCGGATGCGCGCGAAGCCGGGGCCCGGATCGGGCACTTCGACGTCGGCCAGCACGAGCCTTTCGGGCCCGCCGACCTCGTCGACCCGGATCGCCTTCGTCTGCATGATCGCCTCCGTCCGCGGAACTTCGAAACTAGCGCAGCGTCGTCGCCAGAGCGGTCAAGGGCCGAGACGGGGGAGGGCGTGGAGGACGACGGTCTTTCGCGGCGAGTCGACGTCGGGGAGCGTCCGGGCATCGAAGGTCGCGACGATCGGGAAGTCGATCCGGGGCGTCCCGGTTCGCTGCGGATCGGCGAGCAGACAGGGCGCCTGGCGCCGCGCCTCGCCGAGGATCCAGTCGCGCAGGCCCGTCTCGTAGAGCACGTCGGCGGCGAGCAGCAGATCGAATCCGGCCGGTGCGACGGCGGTCGTGCGGATCGTCGCACCGTTGTGCTCGGCGTTCAGCTCCGCGGCGCTGCGGGCGGTCGGGTCGATGTCGAGGGCGAAGACCTCGCGGGCGCCGGCGCGGGCCGCGGCGATCGCGGCGACGCCCGAGCCGGTGCCGAGATCGAGGACCCGCAGGCCCCGGACCCGTTCGGGATGGTCGAGCAGGAACCGGGCGAGGGCCTGCCCCGCGGCCCAGCAGAACGCCCAGTAGGGCGGCGCCTCGCCCTCGGCGAGCTCGCGGCAGCCGGCTTCGAGATCGACGGCCTCGCTCATCAGCCAGAGCTCGAGCTCCGGACAGAGGGGCGGCCGGCGCAGCGCGAGACGTCCGCCGAAGGCGCCGAGCCGGGCCTCGAGGGCCGCCGGGCCGAGCGGCGGCGCGGGCGCTGCGGACCGGCGGGTCATCGTTCGCCTTTCACAGGCCGCGCGCGCGCCAGAGGCCGAGCGACGTCAGCACGATCCCGAGCACGACGACGACGAAGCCCGACCCGCCGATTCCCGCCCAGAGCAGGACCGGGCCGCGCTCCGCCGGCGGCACGAGATCGTGATGGGCGGTCGGCGAGACCCACCATCGCTTCGGCAGCCGGCCGTTCCGCGTCAGCGCGCGGTGGAGCAGCCAGTGGTAGACCATCGCCGTCGGAATCCCGTACGCGAAGCCGAGGGCCGCGAGGCCGAGGCCGCCGAAGAGCAGCGCCTCGGCCGACGCCTTCACCGCCCACGCGAGCAGGCAGAAGACGACGACGACCAGGGCACCGATCAGCGTCTCGAACAAACGCGCCGCCTAGTATCGATAGTGGTCCGGCTTGTACGGCCCCTCGACGTCGATGTCGAGATAGGTCGCCTGCGCCGAGGTCAGCCGAGTCAGCTTGACGCCGAGCTTGTCGAGATGCAGCCGCGCGACCTCTTCGTCGAGCTTCTTCGGCAGGACATAGACGCGCTTGTCGTACTTCGAGCCGTTCTGATGGAGCTCGAGCTGGGCGAGCACCTGGTTCGTGAACGACGCCGACATGACGAACGAGGGATGTCCCGTCGCGCAGCCGAGGTTCAGCAGCCGGCCCTCGGCGAGGATCAGAACGCTATGCCCGTCCGCGAAGCGCCATTCGTCGTACTGGGGCTTGATGTTGATCTTCTGGATGCCGGGCACCTTCTTGAGGCCCGCCATGTCGATCTCGTTGTCGAAGTGGCCGATGTTGCCGACGATCGCCTTGTCCTTCATCTTCGCCATGTGGTCGGCGGTGATGATGTTGAAGTTGCCGGTGGTCGTGATGAAGATGTCGGCCTTGTCGATGACGTTGTCGAGGGTGTTGACCTCGTAGCCCTGCATGGCGGCCTGCAGCGCGCAGATCGGATCGATCTCCGTGATGACGACGCGGCAGCCCTGTCCACGCAGACTCTCGGCCGAGCCCTTGCCGACCTCGCCGAAGCCGCAGACGACCGCGACCTTGCCGCCGAGCATGACGTCGCTGGCGCGCATCAGGCCGTCCGGCAGCGAATGCCGGCAGCCGTAGACGTTGTCGAACTTCGACTTGGTCACCGAGTCGTTGACGTTGATCGCGGGGAAGAGCAGCTGGCCGTTCTTCTCCATCTGGTAGAGCCGCGCGACGCCCGTCGTCGTCTCCTCGGAGACGCCGCGGCAGGCCTCGGCGGTCCGGCGCCAGCGGCGCTTGTCGGTTTTGCCGATCTTGCGCAGCAGGTCGAGGATGACGCCCCACTCCTCGGAGTCGGTCTCGGGGTTGAAGTCGGGGATCTTGTCAGCCTTCTCGAACTCGAGGCCCTTGTGGATGAGCAGCGTCGCGTCGCCGCCGTCGTCGACGATCAGCGTCGGGCCCGAGCCATCGGGCCAGCGCAGAGCCATGTCCGTGCACCACCAATACTCTTCCAGCGTCTCGCCCTTCCAGGCGTAGACCGGCGTGCCCTTCGGATCGGCGGGCGTGCCGTGCTTGCCGACGACGACGGCCGCGGCCGCATGGTCCTGGGTCGAGAAGATGTTGCAGGAGACCCAGCGCACGTCGGCGCCGAGATGCGTCAGGGTCTCGATCAGGACCGCCGTCTGGATCGTCATGTGCAGGCTGCCCATGATCTTGACGCCCTTGAAGGGCTGGGCCGCGCCGAAGCGCTCGCGCAGCGACATCAACCCTGGCATCTCGTGTTCGGCGAGCTCGATCTCCTTGCGGCCCCATTCGGCGAGGCTGAGATCGGCGACCTTGAAGGGCGGAATGGCTTCCTGACTCATGACTGATGGATCTCCCTGATTGTTCGACGAGTGAGTTCGCTGTAGGCGCCAAGAGGCGTCCCGCAGTCGGATCGATCGGTTGTTCGGAGGCATATCCGAACATGCGGATACACTGATGGATGCCCGGGCGGCTGTCAAGGCGTCTTCGCGCCTTTCCCTCGTCGATTCGGGCCGGGGACACAATGCGAACCTGTCTTCAAAACGAGAATGCGGCGAGATTGCGCGCCGATTGCGGGGGCGGGATCGAGGGCCGGGGACGGCCTGGAGATCGGGACGCGGGGCGGGGCCGCCGCCAGGGCGGCTCCGTGCGGTCGATCAGCCGGCGACGCGCAGGAAGAAGGCGACGGCGAAAGCCGCGGCAGCGAGCGAGAGGATGATGCCCCCGACGAGCCAGCGCAGGATCCGGGTCTGAGCGACCAGGGCGCTCTCGAGTCGACGCTGCTGCTCGGTCACCTGGAGGACCGTCTCCTGGAGCTCGCCGAGCGCCCCGAGCTGCTCCTCGATGTCCCAGAGCTGGGTCAAGCGCTGCTCGACCTGGTCGGAGCGTCCGACGAGATCGACATGACTGCGCTCGAGCTTGGCTTCGACGGAGACCAGGGCCTGGAGCAGCGGCTCGACGATCCGGCGTTCGACCGATGCGTTGGCTCGCGCGAGGGCGGCGTCGTTCGAATCCTGCGTCGCGAGAGCACGCCGCGTGGCGAGCGCCTGGCCGATCGCGACCTCGCCCCCGGATTCGCGCGTCGATCCCCGGGCCGACACCGAGCCGGCGTCGTTCTCTTCTTCCCGTCCTTCGTCCCGCGAGCGCTGCGTCTGGGCGTGCCGACCGAGCGCGATCCGACGCCAGAAGGAGGGGCGCTGCGATCCGCCCTCGAGCTCGCGCGGGCCCCGATCGCCGGGAAGCGCCTGACCCCGTGGCGCGCTCCAGGGCGCGTCAGACAGCGAAGCCGTCTGGGAATCGGGGGTCGGATGGAGCAGATCGGCCGACGGAGCCGCGTGGGCTGCGTTCGCAGGCTTCGCGGCGTCCGGGCCCGGATCGGCTGCACCGAGCGCGAGCACAGCCGTCGGCGCAGCGCCGCCGCCAAGAGGAGCCGTCCGCCAGGAAGTCCCGGCGGCTTCGCGAGCGACTTCCGAAGGATCGACGTTCTCGGAGCGGGGCGGCGCGACCGGACTGCTCGGCAATACGAGCTCCGCCGATCTCTCCGAGATCTCCGCACCATGATTCGACGAGTACGCCGACTCGGTCATCCACCCCCCATTCCAAGCGGCGCCGGCATCATACAGCGAGATTGCGCTCGTCACCTGCTCGCCGACCGGAGAAGTTGGGAACTTCGGCCGCATTCGATCGATCTTCGCCCGCGCGGACGCGTGCGGCCGGGTGGGCCGAGCCGATCGGCGACGACGAAGCGTCCGGACGGATGGTG
>CAZFKD010000005.1:10002-10717 GCA_964519695.1 uncultured Spirochaetaceae bacterium | reverse complement strand
TCCCGCGCCGTGGAACGACGAATCGAGCTCGACGGGTGCGTGAACTTTCGTGATCTGGGTGGCTATCCGACGTCCGACGGCCGTTCGATCCGTTGGCGAACGCTATTCCGAAGCGATGCGCTCCACGCCCTGAGCCCTGCCGACGTGAGCCAGCTGACCGCCATCGGGCTGACGGACATCGTCGACCTGCGCTCTTCGTTCGAGCTCGACGCCGAAGGCCGTGGTCCGCTCGAGCGTCAACCGATGACCTTCCATCATACGCCGCTCTTCGACGGCGATCCGAAGTCCGGCGATCGCGCGGCGGCGGCCACGATGACGCTCGGCGATCGTTATCTCGGACTCATGGTCGTCGGACAGAAGAAGATCGCGAACGTCGTGCGCATCCTCGCAGCGGCGCGCGGCGGCGCCGTCTACCACTGCGCTGCGGGCAAGGACCGCACCGGCGTCATCTCCGCCGTCCTGCTCGGCGCGCTCGGTGTCCCCGACGACCTGATCGTCGCCGACTACGCGCTCTCCGCCGAGCGGATCGACGCGATCATCGCCCGCGTCATGAGCATGAAGGGCTACGAGGACGCGCTCGCGCACATGCCGGCGGACACGCTCCACGCCCATCCCGAGACGATGGAGAAGGTCGTCGCCGAGATCGGCGCGCGCTACGGCTCGATGGAGGGCTATCTGCGCGAACACACCTGGCGCGGCCGGACCCAGGATCATC
>CAZFKD010000005.1:0-9992 GCA_964519695.1 uncultured Spirochaetaceae bacterium | reverse complement strand
TTCGGTGCTGGGGCGCCTGCGCGCGAAATGTCTCGCCTGAGCGCGCGTCTCGGACGCGCGCCCGGGCGCAGCATGGCTTCGATGCGCGGCGCGCCCACCGACGCTCGGCCTCTCTGCGAGGCTCCAGCGCGCCCGATCTGCTAGGCAGAATTCTCGGCTCGGACCATCGCGGCGATCAGCGGGCGCATCTCGTCGCCCTCGATCTGATAGGCGAGGCCGCAGAACTCGCAGAGGATCTCCTGGCGCGACCCGCTCGCGACCAGCTCCTGCAGCTCGTCCAGCTCGAGCAGCGAGAGCGTTCGCAGCGCGCGTTCGCGCGTGCAGGGGCAATGGAAGCGCGGATCCATGCGGTGTCGTTCGCGGGCGCCGAGGCCGACGAGCAGGCGATCGACGAGGTCGTTCGCGTCGACCTCGCCTTCGAGCAGCGCCGCGAGGCCGGGCAGGCCGGCGACGTTCGCCTCGACCTGCGCGAGGTCTTCGTCGCTGGCGCCCGGCAGCGCCTGGACGAGGAATCCGCAGGCGCCGACGTCCAGGCCGTGCGGACCGAGCGCGACGCCGAGCCCCATGGCGGAGGGAGTCTGTTCGCTCTCGGTCAGGTAGAGGGTCAGGTCGCCCGCGATCTCGCCGGAGACGAGCGGGACGGTGCCCGTGTAGGGCGATCGCCAGCGCGGGCGATGCCGGACGACGTTGAGCGTGCCGAGGCCGACCGCGCGCGCGACGTTCGGACTGCCGTCTGCGCGGACGAGATCCGTCAGCGGACGCTGGATCGTGCCGCGAACGCGGGCGCGGGAGTCGGCGATCGCCGTCAGGCTGCCGAGCGGTCCATCGCCCCGGAACTGGACCTGCACCGACTCGACGTTCGCATCATCGGCGTCGTCGGCGGCGCTGCCGACCGCGACGAGGAGCGCGCCCATCATCGCGCGTCCGAGCGCGTTGGCCGCGGTCGGGGCGTATTCGCGCAGCGACAGGGCTTCGGCGACGAGCTCGCTCGCGATGATCGTCTTGACCGCGATCGTTCCCGATTGCGAGATCGTGCGGACGAGCACGTCGGGGCGAGCCGTGGCGCGGGGCAGAACGCGCGGGCGCTCGCTCTCGCTCAATGCCGCGTCTCCCGGCGCTCCCAGCGTTCGAAGGCGAAGGCGTGGGGATGGCGCTCGTCGGCCGCGCGTTCGTCGCGCGCGGTCAAAGTCCAGATCGCCGGGTCGAGCTCGGGAAACCAGGTATCGCCCTCGGGCTCGGCTTCGACGCGGGTCAGGTAGACGCAGTCCGCGAACGCGAGCCCCTCGCGATAGAGCCCCTCGCCGCCGGCGATGAAGCATTCGGAGTGGCCGTGCGTGCGGGCCCATTCGATCGCGCTCGGCAGATCGGTGAAGAACTCGACGCCGCCCTCGCTCGCGCGGGGCGTCCGGCTGACGACGAGGTTCTTGCGATCCGGCAGCGCACGGCCGATCTCGTCGTAGGTCTTGCGGCCGATCACGATGCAATGCCCCGAAGTCAGCCTCCGGAAGTAGCGCTGATCGTCCGGCAGTCGCCAGGGAATGCCGCCGCGATGCCCGATCACGCCATTGCGGGCTGCGGCGACGACGAGCGAGATCCGCATCGATTGCGACTAGACCGCGATCGGCGCCGCGATCCGCGGATGCGGGTCGTAGCCTTCGAGTCGGAAGTCTTCGGGCTTGAAGTCGAACAGGGATTTCACGGCGGGATTGATGATCATCCGCGGCAGCGCGCGCGGCTCGCGCCCGAGCTGGAGGCGCGCCTGCTCGAAATGGTTGTGGTAGACGTGGGTGTCGCCGAGGGAGAAGACGAGCTCGCCCGGCGCGAGATCGGTCACCTGCGCCATCATCATCGTCAGCAGCGCGTAGGACGCGATGTTGAACGGCAGGCCGAGGAAGACGTCGACGCTTCGCATCGTGACGAGGCAATGCAGCCGATCGCGCTGGACGTTGAACTGGGCCAGCAGATGACAGGGCGGCAGCTTCATCGCGTCGAGCTCGCCGACGTTCCAGGCGCTCATCAAGAGGCGCCGCGAGTCGCGATCCCGGCGGATCTGGTCCACGAGTCGCGCGAGCTGGTCGATCTCGACCGGCGGCGCGTCCGGCGCCGAGCCGCGGGGCGGGGCCGCCCGCCAGCGGCGCCACTGCGCGCCGTAGATGGGGCCGAGCTCGCCGTCCGCGTCGGCCCATTCATCCCAGATCGTGACGCCCGCGGTCTGCAGCGTCTTCGCGTTCGTATCGCCGGCGATGAACCAGAGCAGCTCGTGGACGATGCTCTTGGTATGCAGGCGCTTGGTCGTCAGCAGCGGAAAACCACCGCCCGGCTCGGATGGGGCGAGCGCGAAGCGCAGCTGGCGGCCGAAGACGCTGCGGGTCCCGGTGCCGGTCCGGTCGCCCTTGTCGACGCCGTTCTCGAGGACGTCTTTCAAAAGTTCGAGATAGGACTTCATCGCCTCGTCACTCTATCACACGCATTTCGAGCCGAATTTTCAGCGGCTCGCGCCTTCGATCAGGTTGCGAAGGACGCCGAGCCCGCCGATCCAGGTCCCGAGCATGCTGCCCACGGTCGTCAGCAAGAACACGAGGAAGACGCGCATCAAGCGACTCTTCCACCAGCGTTTCGGAACGGCGAGATCGTCGCCGACCGTCGCGAAATCCGAGACCAGCGGCGGCGTTGCCCAGAGCTGCGCGAACGCCGCGACATAGCCTGCACCGATCAGCGGGGACAGGCTCGTGAACGGGGACGAGAACGCGCCTGCCGCGATCGCCAAAGGATGGCCGAGGGCGATCATCGCACCGATCCCGCTCGGGATCGCGTTCGCCAGGAACCAGATCAGAACGTTCTCGCCGGCGGCTTCGGGCCCCTGCGCGATCGCGATCCAGGCGATCGACCCGACGATGACGGCGGGGATCGACCAGCCCGCGATCTTCCAGACGACCGACTCGGCCGGAACCGCCTCGATCTCCGCGAGATCCGCCCGCTCGCCGCGCTCGAGCCGCCCCTTCATGCCTTCGACGTGGCCCGCGCCGACCACGGCGACGACGCGGCGACCGTCGGCCTCGAGGATCTTGTGGGCGAGGTAGGCATCGCGCTCGTCGATCAACACCCGCTTGAGATCGGGCATCAAGCGGCCCAGCTCGTTCATCACCTCGGAGACGACGTCCTGGTTGCGCAGGCGCGCGAGCTCGTCCTCGCTGACGTCCGGGCTCTCGACCACGCTCGAAGCGAGCTCCGCGAGCAGGGCCGCCCGCTGCCACCACGAGATCGATCGCCAGGCCCGCCGCAGCGTGATCCGGACCTCCCGATCGCAGAGCGCGATCGGGATGCCGAGCCGGTCGGCGACGCGGGCCGCCTCGAGCAGCTCGCTGCCGGGGGCGACGCCGAGCTTCAGGCCGAGCCGCCGCTGGTAGGAGGCGAGGATCAGGTTCAGCATCAGCGTCGCGAGCTGCTTCTTGCGCATGACCTCGCGCAGATCCTGTTCGGCGAAGCGCTTCTCCTGGGAGAGGGCCTCGTAGCGGCCGGCGTCGAGCTCGATGCAGACGACGTCGGGCCGTTCGCGCTCGATCACGGCGCGCACGAGGTCGACCGAGCGCTGGGAGACATGGGCCGTCCCGACGAGAAAGATCTCGCGTTCCCCGGCGCGCACGAGATGGACGTCGTCCTGCGCATCGTCCGCGCTCGCCCGGGGCGCGGGATTTTCGTCGGGGCTCATCATCTCTCCGCCGGCTGCGACGGGCGGGGCCCGGGCCGGAGCGGGAGAATGCTTCCGCTCGCGGCGAGCGGCAACCGCCGCATCTCCGGATCAGGCCGTCTCGAGTCCGCGGCGGCGCAGGCGCCAGACGAGCCGCATCCCGAGCAGGAGCGCGAGGATGGCCGCATGGACCAGCGCCGGACGGTAGTCGGCCTTGATGAGCCAGAAATGATGAAGGAGGGCGAGACCGGCGGCCGCGTAGACGAGGCGATGGAGCAGGACCCAGCGGCGACCGAGGCGCTTCATCGCGCGGCGCGTCGAAGTCGCTGCGAGCGCGGCGAGGATCAGGAACGCGGCCATGCCGGCCATGACATAGGGGCGCTCGGTCAGATCTTCGAAGAGCGCCTCGGGCGCGAGGCCATGATCGAGCACGGACCAGACCAGCAGATGCGCGAGGGCATAGGCGAAGCTCGCGAGCCCGAAGGTCCGCCGCAGGGGCGCGAGGAGGCGCCAGCCGGTGAGCCGACGCACGGGTGTGATCGCGAGGGAGACCAGGAGAAAGCGGATCGCCCACTCGCCGCTCGTATGGGTCAGGTCCTCGATCGGATCGGCGCCGAAGCCCCGGATCGCGAACGAGAGCGCGAGGCTCGCCGCGGGCAGCAGCGCGACGGCGACGGCGAGCCCCTGGATGCGGCGCTCGGCGCCCGGTCCGCGCATCAGAAGTTCCGGACCAGATCGAGTCCCGCGTAGAGCGAAGCGACCTCTTCGCCGTAGCCGTTGAAGAGGAGCGTCGGCTGCTTGCGGAAGCCCCCGAGCGGCCGCTCGCGCGCCTGGCTCCAGCGCGGGTGATCGACTTCCGGATTCACGTTCGCATAGAAGCCGTATTCGGAGGGCTGCAGATCGTTCCAGCTCGTCTGCGGCTGCTGCGTCGTCAGCTCGATGCGGACGATCGACTTGATGCTCTTGAAGCCGTACTTCCAGGGCACGACGAGCCGGATCGGCGCCCCGTTCTGGTTCGGGATCACGCGCCCATACATCCCGACCGCCAGAAACGCGAGCGGATGCATCGCCTCGTCGAGGCGCAGACCCTCGCGATACGGCCAGTCGATGACGTTCCGCCGCTGGCCCGGCATCTGCTCCGGATCGACGAGCGTCTCGAACGAGACATAACGCGCCTTCGAAGTCGGCCGGTAGCGCGCGAGCACCGAAGCCAGCGGAATGCCGATCCACGGCACGACCATCGACCAGGCCTCGACGCAACGGAAGCGGTAGATGCGCTCCTCGAGCGGCGCAGCAGCGAGGATGTCTTCGAGCTGCACGAGCCCGGGCCTCTCGACCTCGCCGTCGATCCGGACGGACCAGGGGGAGGGGCGCAGCGTATGCGCGTTCTCGGCGGGGTCGGTCTTGCTCGTCCCGAACTCGTAGAAATTGTTGTAGCGGGTCGCGTCGCTCGGATCGGTCGTCGGCGCATCGACGCGATGGGCGGCGGTCGCCGGGCGGTAGCCCTTCAGCTCCGGCGGCGGGCTCAGGGCCGGATCCGCGGCGGCGTCGGCCTCGTCGGCGGCGGGACAACCGGAGAGCGCAGCGCCGATCGCCGCGACGGCGCCGAGTCGCAGGACCTCGCGGCGGTTCAGGAACAGCGCTTCGTCCGTGACCTGCGACTCGGGAATCCTCACTCTGCGCATCCCGCACCTCCCTGGCATCCGTGTTTCATCCGCTCCGACTCCCGACTGCCGGCCGCGACCCCGACCCCGATCGCCCTGCCGCTCCGCAACCGACCCGAAGCCCCGCAGGGTCAATGACTCTCCGGCCCCCTTCCGCTCCGCGGCCGGGCTGACCATCCCGTCCGTCCCCCTGCCTTCATTCGTACAATCGCGCTCGCCGGTTACAGATTGACCGCTCTCCCGACGATGGAGTTCGGGATCCGCGCTGCGCCCGGCCCCGCTCGGAGCGCCCGAGGAAACCGATCCTGATGCGACATCCGTCGACCGTTCTTCTTCGACATCGTCCGGCCGGTGGACGCCCGGCCGCGTTTCTCCGCCGCGCCTGCCTTTTCGGACTCGGCTTCGTCCTGACCACGGCCCTGCTCGGCGCCGGGCCCGCCGCCGCCGATTCGTCGCCCCGCAAGCTGGGTCGCGGACTCGCGAACATGACCCTCGGTGTGATCGTCGTCCCTGCGAAGGTGATCGAGACGACGCGTGAACAGGGCCCGTTCCTCGGCGCGACCTGGGGGCTCGCGAAAGGCCTCGGCTGGATGGTCGCGACCGAGGCGGTCGGTGTCTTCGAGTTCCTGACCTGTCCCTTCGAGACGCCGCCGGATTTCAGGCCGATCCTCGACCCCGAATTTCCGTGGGGTCATTATCAGGACGCCGAGAAGCGCAAGTCGGCCAAGAAGGAAGTCAAGCGGCGCAGCGTCTTCACGCGCGACCGCTGAACCCGAGGCGCGGCAGCGGCAGGAAGCGCGCCTGCAGCCGCTGCGCGATTCCCGGCCGCAGCTCCTCTTCGAAATCCTCGAGCTGGAATTCGAGCACCAGCGCCCCCGGTGCATGCCGGATCGCCGAGAGCCGCGTCTCCGGAGCGAGGCGCGGCATCGGAAAGAAGGTCCGGAACAGGGCTGCCAGCCGGTTCTCGAGTCCGAGGACCGAAGCGCGTCGGGAGCGCAGCAGGAACCAGCCCCGATCGATGCAGAGCTCCGCTTCGGCCCGGCTCACGGCCCGCCCCCCCACGAGCAGCGAGAGCTCGATGCACTGCTCCCCCAGCGCGAGCCGCAGCGGCGCGCGCGTCCGCGCGAGCCAGCGATCGATCTGCGCTTGCTCGATCGTCATCTCGATCCGCGGCCGGGTCGCGCTGATCCGCGCGGGCAGACCGGGCGTGAACTGGAATCGCTCGCAATCGAGCACCAGACGCTGGCAGGGCAACGCGAGTACGGCGACCCCGGCGAGCTCGAGGCGCCCCCCGACGAACGTCCCGCGCACGGAATCGCCGAGCGCGCTCTTCCAGCTGACGCGCGCCGGCATCGCCAGGTAGGTGCTGATCAGCTGGTCGATCGCATCGGAATGCATGCTGCGGCGGCCTGACGGATCGCGCGTTCTCGGCGCGCCGGGATGAAGGGCTGCGGCGAGGGTACACCGCGCTGCGCTAGGCGGCACGGGGGCCGGGCGCGGCTCCCGATCGAGGGAGGATCGAGGGCGGCACGCGGCCGCGCCGATCGCGTCGCATCCCCGCTCGATCGCAGGAGCGGCTCGTCGGATGGCCGTTCGCGACGAGTGCGACCGCTACGGAATCACGACTGCGGCGGGTAGCCTTCGAATGAATTCGAACCCTCGAAGTCACCGCACCACCTGGGGCGATACCGGGTCTGCATGGCCAGGCTGGGGCCAGGGAAATCGGGATCCGAGAAGCAGCCCGTCGCGATGAGCCGCATTCCGGGAAACGCAGCGGGGTTGATCCAGTGGACGCTCGTTCCGCACTTCGAGCAGAAGTACCGCTCCGAGCCGGGCCACTTCTCCTGGTTGCGTGCGTGCGTCGTCGTCTGGCCTTCGATGGCCGTAACGTCCTCGTCCCGAAACACGGCGGCGAACAAACCGATGGAGCCACTCAGTCGCTGGCAGTGGTCGCAATGGCAGACCCAGCAGATCTGAGGATCTCCCTCCACCGAGACTCGGACCGCGCCACATCCACATGCAGCCACTCTGCTCATCTTGCCTCCTGCGCCGCCTGACGGAATGGGCGCTCAGCCATGAACAACAGCGCCGCCGAAGGTCCTCGTAGGACGGCCTCTGATTCGAGCGCGGCCGCCATGAGCTCGTGTTCTCCAACAGGCACGCTTCACGCCGCCCGACGGATCGACGCTCGGCGGCGAGTCCGCGCTCAAGGCGTTTCGCCGGAAGTCCAGAGTCCGTCGCCAGTCGGCTCGAGCCGCCCACGCCCGGCCAGACCGAAGGCCGGCCCGCTCAGAGTCGCCGGCGGAAAGTCGGGGCGGGCAAAGTCGAGGGCTCGTCCGTCTGCATTCGATCATCATGCGGCGGCGGCAATTCAAGGCCTCGAGTCCCGGGGAGGTTCGGTCTCATTCTTGCGCGTATCGAACATGAAACGAAATGCACCACAGATTCCAGCAAGTCCCATCGATCCTGCGATCAACGCCGGATTGACGTTCAGAGCATTCGGAGTCGCTATGCGACCAAGATCATGAGACTCGAGAAAAAGGCGGAGTTGATCCCCTGTCCATCAGTACTGGACGACGCCCCAGAGTGCATACCCGGCGAAAACAACGAAGATCGACGAAATGAACCGGCTCTGGCCGACCGTAAGGTCTCTTCCGGCCAGATGGCAACGAAGAGATGCCCGCTGATGACCGTCAGGTAGAGCATCAGAGCATTCACGCCCATCTCCTGGGCGCTCCAGAAGGACTCCGCCAGATCGGCTTCGCTCATCGTTCTCCTTGCGATCGGCTGGCTGCAGTCGTCGATTCGCTTCGCGCTTGCTGCCGCATGTCGGACCGCAGATGCCCCGCAAGTCCGCGCAAGAGAGGTCTGGCGACAGTACGGCGATCGCCGCGAAGCCGCACGAGCTGACCTTTTCGGAGCCCGAACGGCGAAGGGCCGAGGGCGGCGGATTCCGGGACGGTCACTGCTACGGATTCGTCGGGTTGATTTGCTCGTCGGGCGGCGAGGCCAACTCCCTGAACCGCCCCGGGATTGCCGGAGGCTGAGACGAGAGCAGATAGTCCCGGATCTTCTCAGGCGCGACCTCTGCTTGGTCGCTGTTCGGGAGTCTCACGGTCTACCCCCGTAGTCACATTTCGTCATTTCAGACTGCTCGGTCGCTCGTCGGGCTGCGTAACGTTCGAGCCGAGCGGCCCGCGCATGCGAGCGCTGTGAGGCCGGGCTGATGATGATGCACGGCGTGCCTCAGCCCGCCCCTGCAGTGCTTGCCGTAGCGGGTCAGCTCGAGCGAGGGGTCAGGCAGCACCTTAGCAACCGGCACTCCGGATGCCGCACACCGAAGACATGAGCGTGTAGCCCGCAAGGTGGTACCCAGGCACCAGGCCCATCGCCCCGAGGACTGCGAGGCGCCATAAAGCAACGCCGTCCTTGCGCGAGAAGTAGAGCAGGGCGCTGCAATAGCAGATGGCCAAGCTGGAAAACAGCAGTTCGGGGCCATGAGCCAGAATGGTTGGAACTTCAGCAGCGTACTCTGCAATCACAGCGACCAAGAGGAACAGCAGAGTGAGTCCGATACTGATGGCTGTAGCTGGAATCTCCCTCCAGCCGGTTGGCCACAGCCTCCAAGTGAAGGCGAAGGCCAGCAGCGAAGCAGCAGGGGCCGCAGCCATTGCGAGGAGAGCGGGGGAGTCCATTTGCATTGGGCCGTGCTGCCTAACGGATCGCAGACATCCTGCGAGTCCGCGCTAAAGAGGGTCTCGCGAGAGTACAGCGATCGCTGCGAAGCCGCACGAGCCGCCCTTTCCGGAGCGCGAAGCGCGGAGGATCGAGGGCGGCGGAGCCCGAGACGGTCACGCCCGAGGATCGTCCGCTGCATTCTCTGGTTATGCGGCGAGCTTGCTCGTACATACCTTGTAGCTACACTCGGCCCTATGCCGGATCTTCGGTTCGAATGAGATGCTCGAAAGAGCACCGGGAATGAGCGCAAACATGGCGTCTCTTTCGAGGAAGCCCAGTCGGTCTTCTATGACGACCGAGCGATCCTCGCCGACGACCCAGACGCCGACTCCGAGGATCGCTTCGTCCTGCTGGGCCTGAGCTCGGGCCTGCGTACATTGGTCGTCGTTCATCGTTACCGAGCGGACGACCAGGTCATTCGAATCATTTCGGCACGAAAGGCGCACCGGGAAGAACGGCGAGCCTATGAGAGGAGATGGCGAAAATGAGACAGAAGTATGATTTCTCGAAGGGGCGAGCAAATCCCTACGCGCGGCAGCTGAAAAAGCAGGTCACGATCCGCCTCGACGAGCAAACCCTGGAGTATTTCAAGGAACTCGCGGCGGATACGGAGATTCCCTACCAGACGCTGATCAATCTCTACCTTCGCGAATGCGCGAAGGTAAAGCGGCGGCCTGGACTCAAATGGAAGACGGCAAGCTAGGCGACCCTCGCTCGCCGCATAACGGATGGCAGCTAACCTGCGAGTCCGCGCTAATGAGGTCTGGCGAGAGTACAGCGATCGCTGCAAGGCCGAACGAGCTGCCCTTTCCGGAGCCCGAAGGGCGGAGGATTTAGGGCAGCGCAGGTCGCGTCGGACTCGGCGAAGGGCTCGTCCGTCTGCAGCGTTTGGTTATGCGGCC
>CAZFKD010000004.1:17788-25868 GCA_964519695.1 uncultured Spirochaetaceae bacterium | reverse complement strand
CTCGCGACTTTCGTACAGATCGCGAGCGGCGCGCTTTCCGGGGAGGAGGCAGAGCGCGCCCGGGCGGGTCTGCTCGAATACTGCGCGCGGGACACGCGCGCCTTGATCGGCGTCGCGCGGGCCCTGATCGCCCTGGCCTGATCCGCGCGGATCGCCGTCGAGCGATGGCGCTCGGAAGGCGACGAGCGGAGCGGGTGGCGACCCGGATCCCGGACCGGATCGAATGGAATCGCTCTGGCGAGCATTCCAGCGTTTCAGTGGATCGGCGTGCGCGGCGGGTCCCTGCCTTTTCCGAAGTCGCCCTCGAAGCCTGATCCCAGGCAGGTTCATCCCATTCGGTGGCCATCTGCTGTCGCAGAAGGGCAGTTGAAGATCGGGCTGGCCGGGAGGACTCGACTCAAAATGTCGGCACTATCTCCATAAGTGCCGACATTTTGCGTTGACAGCCCCGTCGGGCGCGACGCATATTGCCGGCATGCCGAGCGAACCTGCCGATCCAATGCGCCGCCGCGCCAGCTCGCACGATCCGCTGGATCGCCTCCGGGCGGCCGGGATCACGGGATTCTTCCGCCCGCTCCACCTCGCGAAGGCGGGCCTGACGCCGGACCAGCTTCCCGCGCTCCTCCGATCGGGCAAGGTCGAACGCATTGCCCGCGGCCTCTATCGGATCGCGGAGGCCGAGGCGACCGAGAACTATTCGCTCGCCATGGCCTGTGCGCGCGTCCCGAATAGCATCGTCTGCCTGCTGTCGGCGCTGCGCGTCCATGGCATCGGTTCCCGGGCGCCCGCTGCGGTCTGGCTCGCCATCCCGCACAAGGCGCGGGCACCGCGCCTGCCCGAGCTCCGGCTGCGCATCGTGCGTTTCAGCGGGCCGGCCTGGAGCGTCGGCGTGGAGGACACCGAGTTCGAGGGGGTGCCGGCGCGGATCACGTCCCCGGCCCGGACCGTCGCGGACTGCTTTCGGTTCGAACGTCTCGTCGGCGCCGAGACGGCGATGGAGGCGCTTCGAGACGGCCTGCGGCAGCGCAAGCTGACGGTTGGCGAGATCTCTCGCGTCGAGGAGATCCTTCCATCGCGCCGCCTCAGCGCCGCGCTCGATGCGAGATCGATATGACGGCCGATGTCGCTGCCTCGGTCCGCGCCCGACTGCTGAATCAGGCGCGCGAGCGCAGCGAAGAGTTCGAGTTGACGCTGACGCGCTTCGTCGCCGAGCGGCTGCTCTACCGAATCGGTGCGTCCGGCGTGCGGGATCGCGTCATCTTGAAAGGGGCGAGCCTCCTCGCAGTCTGGCTTCCCGATCCCTACCGCGCGACGCGAGACATCGATGTCCTGGCAACCGGATCGACAACCGAAGACGCGATCCGATCGCTCGTAGGCGAGATCTGTGGCGTCCCGTGCCCCGAGGACGGGGTGCGGTTCGACGTTTCCGATCTGATCGTCGAGGCGATCCGAGCAGAAGACGAATACGCCGGCCAACGTGCGCGCTTCCGCGCCTTCCTCGGCAAAGCGCGCATCGCGGTTCAGCTCGACATCGGCGTCGGGGATGCAGTGGTTGGACCGATCGAGGAGATCGACTACCCGACGATCCTGCCCGCGCTCCCCGTTCCGCGGCTGCGCGCCTACCCGAGGCAGGTCGCGGTCGCCGAAAAGTTCGAGGCGATGGTCGAGCTGGATACGCGCAACAGCCGGATGAAGGACTTCCACGACGTCTTTGCCCTCGCAGGCGAATTTGCATTCGAGGGCTCGTCTCTCCAACGCGCGGTCGCAGCCTGCTTCGAGCGCCGCGGAACGCCGTGGACCGCCGAGGCGCCTCGGGCTTTGACGGCCGCTTTTTACCGGATGCCGGAGATCGAAACGCGCTGGCGGCGCTACCTCGCGGCGGGCGCCGTGCTCGTGCCGCCGCCCGCGCAGTTCGAAGCGATTGGAGAACGGATCATCCGTTTCCTGGGGCCGGTGCGCGAGAGCATCCTTGCAGGCGAGCCGTTCCCGAGCGTCTGGACGGCCGGAGGGCCGTGGCACCCGACCCGGGAAATCAGGCAAGGAAGCGTGAACTCGGATTGATCTTCTGGGACGCGGGCGCGAAATTTCCCGGTTCTCGATCGAGGTCGCCGATCCGACAGGATTCCGACGCCTATACGCTCATCGGGTCGCTCTGCGCATCCGTCCACTCGGCTTCGCCTGACAATCCGACGAACGACCCGGTTGAAATCGTCGAGCGGTCGGATGGCCGCGCGCAAGCTCCCTGACCTAGCTTCTCCCCCATGCCCATCCAACCCTTCAAGATCCAGATCCCCGACGCCGACCTCGAGGACCTCCGCCGCCGTCTCGATTCCGTCCGCTGGCCCGCCCCATCCCCGAGCTCCCCCTGGCGCCTCGGCATCCCCCAATCCGTATTGGAAGAAGCCGTCGCCTACTGGCTCGACCGCTACGACTGGCGCGCCCGCGAATCCCGGATGAACGCCTGGCCGAACTTCCTGACCACCGCCGCCGGCGAGCAGCTCCACTTCCTCCACGTCCGCTCCCCCAACCCCGATGCCACGCCGCTCCTCCTGACCCACGGCTGGCCTGGCTCCTTCGTCGAGTTCCTCGACGTCCTCGGCCCGCTCTCCGATCCCGCCGCCCACGGCGGCGACCCGGCCGACGCCTTCCACGTCGTCGTCCCCTCGATGCCCGGCTACGCCTTCTCCGGACCGACGACCCAGCCCGGCTTCGACGTCCACCGCGTCGCCGACGCCGTCGCCGACCTCATGGCCCAGCTCGGCTACGCGCGTTATGTCGCCCAGGGCGGCGACTGGGGCGCGATCGTGACCCGTCGCCTCGGCGAGGCCTACGCCGATCGCCTGCTCGGCGTGCATTTCAACATGCTCTTCGCGCTCCCCACGGCCGACGATTCCGACCCGATGGCCGGCGTCACCGACGCCGAGAAGGCCCGCTTCGCTGCCGCCGCGACCCGCATCGCCGACGGCACGGGCTACATGGCGATCCAGAGCACCAAGCCCGAGACCCTGGCCTACGCCCTCTCCGACTCGCCCGTCGGCCTCGCCGCCTGGATCCTCGAGAAGTTCCAGGTCTGGAGCGACCTCGACGAAGGCGGCCTCGCCGCGACCTTCGGCTGGGACCGCCTGCTCGACAACGTGATGGCCTACTGGCTGACCAACACCGCGGGCTCGGCGGCGCGGCTCTACGCCGAGTCGCGTCTGGCGGGCACGGCGGCGGACCAGCCGTGGAGCGGGCGCGTCGACGTGCCGACGGGCTACGCGCATCATCCCTACGAGCTGATGCAGACGCCGCGGGCCTGGGCGGAGAAGCGCTACCGCATCGTGCATTGGAAGGAGCAGGCGCGGGGAGGCCACTTCGCCTGCTTCGAGCGGCCGGGGCAATTCGTCGAGGATCTGCGAGAGTTTCGGCGGGTGTTGGCGGGGATCGGCTGAGGCCGATGACCGAAGTCGCCCGTGGGTGCCCGTCGCTCGCTCGGACCTTGGAACGAGCCCACGACCGCGTTTCGCCGAGCTGGAGCCCCGCAGCGATCGCCGAGGGATCAATCGGGACTTGCGTCCTGGTGCACTCGGATTCGTCCGATTTCAACGATCCAGAGCTTGCCTTCGATGTCTTCCGTCGTGAGCGCGCGCGCGAGCGTGTGGACGAGTGCGAGCAATTGCGGCGTTGAAGCTTTGGGCGGCATACGCAGGACGGCGATGCCTGGATACCTGTGGGGATCGAAGACCAAAGGGTTTGCGAAATCCAAGTCGAGTGTCACGAGCGCACGTTGCTCGTCCCTGCAAACTTCGATCAGCTCCCGATCTTCTGCGCCGTCGAGCGATTGCCCCCGTACCGTCGCCACATCATGCCCTGCGTCGGCGAGAATCCGCAGACCACGCAGACCGATGTTTTCATCGAGCTTGAACTTCATGCAGCCGGTTCGAGCGGCACGTCCACGTATCGCTCGCGCGCCATTTCCGCGCCGTAGGCGACACACGCCTGGACATCCGCCTCCACGAGTCCGGGGTAGTCATCCAGGATCTCCTGCAGGGTTGCGCCGGAGGCGAGCATGTCGAGGATCAGCGAAACCCAGATGCGGTGCCCGCGGATGCACGGTTTCCCGAAGCACCGTTTCGGATCGATCCAGATTCGCCCGAGAAGCTCTTCACGCGTCATGCGAAGTAGCATATCCATGCCCCATTCAATCGGCCAACCGAAGACCCGCGGACCGCGCGGCACGCCCTTCGCCTCGCCCTTGTTTCCGCTTCTCTGACGTTCAACGCCCTCCCGACAGGCGCTCGTTCGCGCGCTTCCAGCGATGGAAGAGAGCGGCCGCGTCGACGTGCCGACCGGCTATTCGCATCATCCCTACGAGCTGATGCAGACGCCGCGGGCCTGGGCGGAGAAGCGCTACCGCATCGTGCACTGGAAGGAGCAGGAGCGGGGAGGGCATTTCGCCTGCTTCGAGCGGCCGGCGCAGTTCGTCGAGGATCTGCGGGCGTTTCGAAGGGTGTTGGTGGGGCTCGGCTGAAGCGCGGATCTCATTCGATCTCCCACAGCCCGCGGATCGGGACCGCGTACATCCGGTCCCCGAACGTCAGGCTCGCTTCGCCGTCGTAGAGCACGACCCCGATCGCAAACCGTTTCGCAGCAGCGGCTCGAAGTTTTGCGAGACCGCGGAAATCCGCGGCGGTGACCGTCGCGGCGGCCTTGATCTCGATGCCGGCGAGGGCTCGACCGCCCAGCTCGAGCACGAGATCGGCCTCGGCGCCGTCCTTGTCGCGGAAGTGATGGAAGCGAACGTCGTCCTCGAGCCAGCTCGCCTGTCTTCGAAGCTCCTGGAAGACGAAGGTCTCGAGGAGCTGTCCGAGGATCACGCGATCTTCCTTGAGACTCTGGGCATCGAGCCCAAGGAGCGCGCACGCGACTCCCGTATCGCCGAGATGGAGCTTTGGCGTCTTGATGAGCCGACTCGTTCGATTGCTGTGCCAGGGGGGCAACGTCTCCACGAGAAAGATGCGCTCGAGAAGGGTGAGGTAGTCCCGATACCAGACCGCCCGGCGCTTCGAGGTCGAACGCGCCAGTGCCGCGGGATATCCGCCGGCGACGATTCGCGACGCCAGCTCTCGACCGAGGCGCTCGAAGGATCGGGCCTTGAATCGTCCCGAGAAGAGCGCGTCGAGAAACCCCGATCGGGTATGGGCCAGCTCGCACTGCGCCAGAGGATGGAGTCGCAGAAGCTCCATTCGTCCGGCCAGCGAATCGGCGAGCTTGGGGATCAGCAGGACGTTGGCCGATCCGGTGAGCAGGAAGCGACCCGGGCGTCGGTCGCGGTCGACGGAGGCCTTCATGGAAGTAAAGAGCGCCGGGACGCGCTGGACTTCGTCGAGGATGACTCTCTCCGGGAGGTCCGCGATGAATCCCGCCGGATCGCTCGTCGCGGACTCGCGGGTCACGTCGTCGTCGAAGCTGAGATAGCGGTAACCGCGCTTGCTTCCGATGACCCGCGCGAGCGTCGTTTTGCCGCTCTGTCTGGGACCGTGGATCAGAACGACGGGGGAGTCGGCAAGGGCTCACTCGAGCGCCGGTTCGGCGAATCGGGGATGGAGCACGCCGTCCTGCAGGGCGACTGATTCTAAGGTTTGGGTTCGGCTGATTGCAACCTTTACCCTCGTCCAATTGCAACCTTTCAGGTCAACGAATCGAAATCCTGGGGCAACCCAGGACGGCCTGGAACTCATCCCGTGGTGAATCCGCCGATCGTTTGGTCCGCGCTCATTCCGGCTCGCCACTTGCCGGCAGGACGACCGCCGCCTCGAGCGCCTCTCCGATCCTCGCATCGACCACGATCCGCTCCTGCTCGAGCCAGAGTCCGCGCGCAGCGAGCTCGCGCACGAGCGCAGGCGCATCACTCAGGTCGAGGTCTACGGGCCACCGTGTCTTCAAGCCGTGGCGCTCGACGTGCTCCGCCCAGAACGAGGGAACGAACCAGCGCAGATCCGCGCGGCGCTCGCGCAGATGGCGAAGGATGCGCACGCCGTTCGGATCGAGGTCGCCGAAGTGGATCGCGGGGACGTGTGTCAGGCGATCGAGGAGATGAGCCACGGTCGCGGTGTCCCAGCCGGGGACGTGTGCGATCAGAAATCCCGCTGGCGCCGGGAGGTCGCGCCAGGCGCCGAGATTCTCGACGAGCAGAAGGGCGCGCAGCCCGCTCTCGGGCTCGAGCTCGAGGCCATCGAGGAACGCGCGCTCGGGCAGCGCGACCTCGCCGAGCACGCGCGCGACCGCCGAGAGATCGACGCGGCCGCTGCGGGTTCGGGCGAAGAGGCCGGCCGGGGGCCGCAGGCGGATCGTGCCGTCGCGGGTCGCCTCGGTTTCGCCGAGCGCGGCTCGCGGGCCCGCGGTCAGCGGGGACTTGGAATGGCGCGCCGCGAGGGCGGCCGCGGTGCGGCGATTGAGACGCTCGGGGAGCTCGGGGAGCTCCGCGGCGCGGCGCGCTTCGAGCAGGCGGCCCCAGCCCTCTGGCGTGGGCGGGGCGCCTAACGCTGTGAGGTCGGCGAGTGATCCGCTCCAATCCGGCCAGACGCGGTCGATCAGGGCGACGAGCTCGCCGCGACGCCTGTCGACGAGGCCCAGCTCGTCGCGTCGCCCCGTCGCCCGCGTCCAGGGCAGCTCGGCCAGCGCATCGAAGGCCGCGCCCTGGCTGCGCCGGCGCTTCAGCGTGCCGCAGGCGAGCAGCTCGAGCAGCGCGAGGCGCTCATCCGGCGTTTTCCACATCAGGCCTCCGCTCGGGTGCGCCGCCCGCTGACGATGACTTCTTCGCGGCCGTCCGCGGTCGTTCGGCGCACGAGCCGGTAGGTCGTATTGCCTTCTGCGCGCGCGACCTCGGGCGCCGCGATGAGCAGCTGGAGGTCGAGCGTCTGGCAGAGGTCGAAGAGGACGCCGAGGTTGTCGTGGGAGAGGCGATTGGCTTCGTCGAGAAAGAGAAAACGCAGCGAGCCCGATGATTTCCGGGCGCGCAGGAGGTTCGCATCGCGCTCCCACTCCGTCAGCACGACCATCATCAGCGCGGCGCCGACGCCGATCGCTTCGCCCGTCGAGAGACGCGTCGGGTTTGCGATCTCCCAGTCGGTACCGGCGCTGCGCCGGATCTCGACCTGTAGATGGATGTATTCGCGATAATCGAGCAGGCGCTGGCCGGTCGTGCGCCCGCCGCCGTAGCGGCGGAAGATCTCGTCGAGGGCTTCCTCGATCGGGAGATTCTCCTGGAAGAGCAGCCCCTGGGCCGCGCCCTCGCGCAGCGCGCGCAGGACCTGCTCCATTCTCTCGACGGGCTGAATCCGAACGCGAATGCCTTCGATGCTGCCGAAGCGAACGCCCTCGAGATTCTTGTTGAGGCGGGCGACCTGGCCGCGCGCCTTGCGGATCTGGACGTCGATGCCGCGGGCGACGTCCTCACTCGCGCCGCGCAGATCGCCTTCCTGCCGCGTGAGGCGCTCGTCGAGGCGGGCGAGCTGATCGCGCAATCGCAGCAGCGCCTCGCGCGGATCGTCGACCTCGGCGACCTGCGCGGGAAGCCGCCGCCGCAGCCAGTCGCGCACGGCGAGCCAGAGCTCGAGAAAGCTGTCGGCGAACGCGAGCTCCGGCGCTTCCGGACTCTTCGCGACTACCGTGAGCAGGAGCTGCCCGCCCTGCGCCGAGCCGAGCCGTTCGACGAGGACGGCTCTCTGTTTGTGCGCCTCCTGCACGAGGTTCACATGCCCGCGGATTCCGCTCATTTCGTTCGCACCCGTCGACAGGAGGGCCGCGAGCAGGTCGTGCTCTCCGGCGCGCTCGCGCAGCCGCTCCCAGCGATCGATCGCGGGCTCCGCCTCGCGCCGTTCGCTGGCGGCGCGTTCTTCCGCCTCGCGCTGCTTCGCTTCCGCCTGCGTGCATTCCGTCTCGCGCCGCCCGCGGTCCGTTGCGAGCTCGGAGAGGCGCTGCGAGAGGCTGCGCAGGGTCCGCTCGAGCTGGAATACCCCGGCCTGCGCCTCTTGCACGGATTCCGGAGTCGGCTCGCGGACTCCGGTTTCGCGGAAGCGGGCTTCCGCGTCAGCTTGGT
>CAZFKD010000004.1:0-17778 GCA_964519695.1 uncultured Spirochaetaceae bacterium | reverse complement strand
GAGGCGGCGAGCGTCTGCGCTTCGCCAGCGCGCGTGGGTTTCGTCGCTGGCCGCATCGGCAAGTCGCGCGGCGGCCTCGGCCTGGTCGCGCGCGAGCTCGGCCTGCTGGAGCTGGTCCTGGAGCGCAGGCACCAGGGCTTCGTTCTGCTGGAGCTTCGCGGCGGCATCGCTCCAGTCGAGCGCTTCGAGGTTCTGGCCGACGTATTCGATCGCGTCGATCCCGCCCGCCAGGCGATCGCGCTCGTGCCGCAGCGTCGCGACGCGGCCCGAGAGCGCCCCCACTTCGGCCTCCGAGAGCGGCGGCCAACGCAGCACCTCGAGCCCGTCTTCGACCTTCCGCGCCGACTCGCGGCAGCGAGCGATCTCGGCCTGCGCGGCGAGCGCCGCGCGATGTTCGTCGTCGAGGGCCTCCGCGCGCTCGCGATGGTCGGGCGGATCGAGCAGGAGCGCATCCGCGAGCAGCCCTCGGAGCCCATCGATACGCGGCTGCGTGAGACGTGCGGCCTCGGCCTCGCGCGCGGCCGTCTTCCGGTGGCGCTCCGCCTGCGCCTCGCATTCGGCCGTGCGACGGCGAATCTCGGAGAGCTCGGGTGCCGGATCGCCGGCGAGCCATACGCCGTGCCCCGCCAGCAGCGCTTCGCCATCCGCTGCGAGGCGCTCGAGCTGCCGGCGCCGAGCGCGCTCCTCTTCGAGCTCGGATTCGCGCAGCGACGCCTCTTCGCGGAGCTCGGCGGTGCGCTGCTCGCGCGCCTTTCGCCCGAGGCGGGGCCGCTCGGGGATGCGGGAGACGCGCAGTGCCGAGCCCTCGTCGACGAACACGTCCGCGGCTCCGGCCTGCGGGCGCGTTTCGAGATCTGCGAGCCCGGCGATGTTCTGGTCGCGCGCCATCAGCCAGACGGACGCGAGCTGGCTCGGCCGCGTCGCGATCGCCCGGGCGGCGTCCTCGAGATCGTCGACGATGAGGGCCTGCGCCCGTGGGCCGAGGCGCGCCTCCAGGATGCCGGCCTCAGCGAGCCCTGCCTCCTCGAAGCGCGCGGCGAGTAGCTCTGCGCCGAGCTGGTCCTTGAGGCGGAGAAGCTCGGGGTCGAATGGGCCGCCGGCGGCGAGTAGATCGCGGGCCTCCGCGTGAAGGCGTTCGAGGTCGCGGGCGTGGCCCGTCTCGCGTGCTCTGACGGCTTCGAGTCGTTCAGCGACGAGCGCACGCGCGCGGTCGAGTCCCGCGCGATCGGCGAGCGCGATCGCCGACGCGTCTCCGAGGCGCGCCGCGCGCTCGCTGAGACTTCGCCATTCAGGTTCCCGCTCGATCAGATCTTGCCGCCGCGCGTTCATCTCCGTCAGGAGTCGCTCGGCCTCCGCGAGGCTCGCTCGCGCCGCGCGCTCAGCGTCTGCGTGCTTGGCCCGCTCGGACTCGGTCTCTTCGAGCAGCCGACGGATGGACTCGGCGGCCTGGCCTTCGCCGAGCGCGATGCCCAGCTTCTCGGCCCGTTCCCGAGCTGCGCCCTGGCGGGCGGCGAGCTCGCGCGCGGCCTCGAGGTCACGCGCAAGAGCGGGAAGCCGCTCGACGAGGGACGCCGCATCGCGGATCCTGCGCAGCTGCTCGAGCGCGATCGCATGGGCGCCTTCGACGTCGATTGCGACGTCGAAGGCGATTTCTGCGCCGGCCAGAGTCTGCAATGCGTGCAAAACACGGGCATGCTCGTCCCGATGGGCGGCCGCATCGGCGAGTCTCCGCTCTCCGTCTCGTCGCTCTCGATCGGCCTCCGCGAGCTTCGCGCGGGCGTCGGCGAGGAGCGCGCCCAGTCGAGCCGTCGCCAGCTCGGAGTGGCCGAGCATTTCTTCGGCTTCGCGACGTCGCCGAACGACCTGTCGATGGGCGCCGGCGCGGCGATGGAGCTCCTCGAGCCCGCGCTGGAGGTCGGCGAGCCCATCGGCTGCGCGCCTGTGGTTCTCTTGCGCGCGCCGCAGATCTTCGCGTCTCGCCGCTCGGAGCTCGTCGTCGGCTGCGCGTTCGATCGCCGCGGCTCGCTCCGACTCTTCGGCCGCTTCGAGGTCGTGCCGACGCCGCTCGACCTCCCGCGCCGCCTCGAGCGCGGCTCGAACGCGCACGAGCCGGTCCTTCGCGGAGGAGAGGGCCACTTCGCCCTCCGCTCGGCGCTGTTCTGCGCCCTCGAGCTCGCTTCGCACGTGCTCGAACGCCTCCTGCGCATCGCTTAAGGCTGCGTTCGCGGCCACGCGTTGGCTCTCCGCCTCGGCCCAGCGGCGCCGATACTCTTCCGCGCGCTCGCGGGTGGCGTGGAACGCCGCGGCGAACATCGTCTGGCCCGCCTCGAACACGCCGCCGATCTCGCGTTCGAGGCGCTGCGATTCCTGGACCTCGGTGCGCGTGCGGCGGCAGGCGTCGAGGTTGGCCTTCATGCGCTGCAGGGTGTCGGCGAGGCCGCCTTCTTCCTTCAGCAGGAACGAGCGCAGCTCGGAGGTGAGGACGCGGGAGATCCCGCCGGTCATGCTGGTTCGCAGCATTTCGTTCTGTTTGTTGCGCTCTTCGTCGGTTCCGAGCCGAAGCGGCGTCACGCCGCGGTCGAAGAGGGCCGCGAAATAGTCGCGCGCCGTGGCGAAGACCTGCAGGCGTCCGCCGAGGCGGGCCGCGTTCTCGCGCAGCTCGCTCAGCTCCGGGACGACCTCGCTCTCGCCCTGCGCGACGAGCATCAGATCCTGCAGACGCGCGTCGGCCGGGAGATCAGTGACGATGAAGGGCGTCGGCTCGACCGAGGGCTCGCCCTTGCGCTCGAGATGGACGCCGGCGATCAGGCGCCGATCGCCGGAGAGCGAGAAGTCGAACGCGGCATAGGCCGGCCGGCCGGGCTCGCCGAGGCGGCCCCAGATGCCCTTGTCGCCGCCGGTCGCGCCCGTCTCGCCGAGGTTCGTGAAGCGAAGCCGCGACATGTCGGGCAGGAGCACGACGTACGCCGCGATCATGACCGTCGTCTTGCCGGCGCCGTTGGCGCCCTCGAGCGCGGTGACGTGTCGATCGAGCAGGTAGCGTTCGTAGAAAACGCCTTTCCAGTTCACGAGCACGAGCGCCTCCGCGCGCGTGCGGCTCATGATGCGGGGCCCTCGTCATCGGGGCGCGCATCGCCCGGCTCGGCGCCCCCCGTTTCCGCGGCGTCGTCGCTCTCTTCCGTCAAGTCGCCGAGCAAGACCTCGCCGCGGGCCACCAGCTTCTCGAGTGCGCTCGTCTGATCCTCGAGGCCGCGGACCGGCTCCGCGAAGCGAAGCAGCGCAGGGCGCAGGCGCAGGCGCGCCTCTTCGACGATGTCGACGAAGCCGAGATCCGCGAGCTTGCGGAGCGCCTCGCCGACCTGGGTGCGCACCGTCTCGGCCGCGAGTCGCTCGTCGAAGCGCCTACGCCGCGGATTCAGCGTGCGCACGAGGGCGTCCTTCCCGATCAATCCCTCGAGGCGGTGGAGCAGGACATCGCGGCCGACGAGCCCGCCGTGCTGGAGCGTCGATGGATCGAGGTAGAGGAGCGCGAGCGTCTGTCCGACGAGCATCTCGGCCGCCGAGAGGTGGCGCCGCCCGAGGCGATCGCCGGAGGGAAGGAGATAGAAATAGCCGTCGCTGCGCTGAACCAGCTCGCAGCCGAAGCGGCTGTAGAAGGGCTCGAGCTGATCGGCCGCATCGACGAGGAAATCGTAGGTGGTCCCGTCGTCGCGTCCGACATGGCGGCCGCGCCGCAGCGCGAGATCGGTCTCCGGGAAATGATCGTCGTGGATGACCTCTTCGAGCGATTGGAACGTCGAGGTCGTCATGCCGGGCCCCGCTCGGGCGGGATCGACCAGTCCTCGATCTCGAGGCGGTCGAGGACGGGTTTCCAGGGGCGCTCGTGTTCGGAGCGGACACGCGTCAGACGAACGAGAATGTCGGCGACGCGTCCAGCTGCTGCATAGTGGATCTCGGGGGGCAGCGCGGACAGGACGAGCGTCGTCACTTCGGCGAGTTCGACCGCGCCCTCTGCGAGCGCGGCGCGGACGAGCGCTTCGAGGGCGGCGAGCGTGTCCTCGGGTGCGACGAGGCTGGGCGGCGCCTCGCGATCGGCGCGCGGCCGTGTCACCGCCGGGCGCTCGACGCGGGCTTCGAGGGGGCGGAGCAGCCGGATCGAGGGTGCCTGCGCGACGTGCAGGAAGAAAGGGCGATCCGTCCAGCCGGCGAGCTGGTCGCGCAGGCGCTGGCTGAGCGCGCGGTCGGGGTCGAGCCGAACGACGTCGCGAAGGAAGCGGTGGACATACTGGTAATAGTCGGACCACGCGTTCTGCCTCGCCGAACCCCAGGCGACGATGCGATCGACGTGCTCGATCACGCGCTGGGCCGCTTCCTCGGCGTCGGCACTTCCTGCGCTCGCTGCGAGCGTCTGGAGATCCTGGAGCAGCGCGACGAAGTGGTGGGTATCGCGCAGCAGCACTTCGTTCAGCTCGCGCAGGGTCCCGGTCGTCGTGTCGAGCAGCGATTGGCAGCGCTCCACGGCGCCGAACCAATCCGCCTGGATGATCTCGGCGATCTCGAGCTGCACCTCCTCCTGCTGTGAATCGAGGCCGCGTTGCCGGCGCTCGATGCCCTGGACGAGATCGCTCACGGTAATGCGGAGCGGCCCGACGACGTCTTGCCTCCACGCATCGTCGCCTTCGGCGCGGCGCGCGGCGGCGAGGATCTCGACGAGCTGTGCGCGCAATGTACTGGTCAGCAACGTCAGGTTCTCGCGCGTGAGCGCCTCGTCGGCGAGATAGTATTCGACGACGGCGGCCGCGAGCCGGGTGAGCGCGTACTCGCCGGCGCGCACGATGCCCGCTCCGTCGACGCGCGCGAGCATGCGCTGGTCGCGCAGGCGCTGGATCGCATGGGTGGCGCGCCTGCGCGTGTTCTCGGCGCCGGGATCCACGAGCTCGCAGGCCTGCTCGAACTGGTCGACGAGCAGATCCTCCTCGAAAGAGGCGAGCGCGGCGCGATCGGCGCGCAGGTAGAGCCCGGCGAGAAAACAGAGATCGACCGTCTTCAGATCGAGGTGGATCTGGTCGCGTGCGATCGCGGCGATCAGGCGGCTCGGTTCGGGGGAGGTCATGGGGTCCGGCAGGGCATTCTGCGCGGGGCTGCGAGGGGTGGCAAGGCCGGCTCGACCCGTCCAGCTACGAGGTCTGCTCTCTTGGGATCGTCGGCAGTTCGGCCGTCCGCGACAGGATGATGACCCGCCGCGGCGGAGCGCGTCGGGCTCCGAGGCGAGCGCAGCCACCGGCCCGCTCGAGTGCTTGCGCGCCGTCGGGTTCCACGACGACGTTTCGGCGTGCACGAGAGGCGAAAGTCGACTTTGCTCGGCGAAGTCGACCGCAACGGATCACGAGAACGGAGCGCCGATTGCGGCCTCGCTGGCGGCAGGCGGCGGCTGAAATCGAAATCCCTGGCCGGTGGGCAGCCGCCGTCACTCCGGCTCGCCGTATCCCGAGGGGGTCCGCCTGAGCCGCGGTTGGGCCGATTGAGGCCGGCCGTTGATCAGGAATCCCCTCACAGCCCATCCCGCCCTGGTCGATGAGCCCGCGAGCGATTCTCTCCACCGACCGAGAACCGGACATTGCCCGACTTCCCCTTCGCCGAGCTGCTCTCCGAGTCGATCCCGCTTCTTTCGACGGGAACCGCCGCCTTTGGGCTGGGGTTCGTCGCGATGTTGCTCGTCGGTCTCGCGGCGAAATCCCGGGAGCGCCGCCGCCTGAAGGCGATCGCGCAGGCGCGCGATGCGGTGCAGCTCATTGCGGGCCAGGGTGTCGTCGTCGTCGGCGCAAGCGGAGAGGTTCTCGACGCGAATTCGACCGCGCGCGAGCTGCTCTGGCGAGACGCGACGCGCGCGGAGCTGCGCACGCTTCCCGAACCGATCCGGCTGCTCTTGTCGGAGGGCGGCGAGCAGCGCCATGTCCTGCGGGTCGGGAAAGGGCGGCTGCTCGATCTCTTGATCTCGGCTTCGGCGCGTTCGGTGGGCACGCGGGGCATCGTCGTTCGCGACGTGACCGAGGATCGGCGCGGGCGCGAGCATCTGCTGCAGCTCGCGCACTACGACAGCTTGACGGGGCTCGGCAATCGCCGGCTCTTCATCGATCGGCTGAAGGTCGCGACCCGCGACGCGCAGCAATCGGGCGCCTCGATCGCGCTGTTCTACATCGATGTGGATCGCTTCAAGGAAGTGAACGACAGCCTCGGCCATGGCGCCGGGGACGAGCTGCTGAAGACCCTGGCGAAGCGCTTTCGGAGCGAGGCGGAGTCGTGGACGCGGCGCGAGGGGCAGGCGGAGTCGTTCGTCGCGCGGTTGTCGGGCGACGAGTTCGCCGTCGTGATTCTCGGCATCGCCGATCTCGCGGTGATTCGATCCCTCGCGCAGGTGATCCTCGACGGGATGGCCCAGCCGATTCCCTTCGAGGGCCGCACGATCAGCTGCAGCGGCAGCATCGGCGTCGCGCTGCTTCCCGAACACGGGCTCGACGTCGAGGATCTCGTGAAGTCGGCCGATGCGGCGCTCTACGTGGCGAAGGAGAGCGGTCGCGGGCGATTCGTCGTCTACGAGCATGCCTTCCGCGCGCGCGCCGACTACAACCGCAAGCTCGAGAACGGGCTGCGGACGGCGATCGCGAAGGGGGAGCTCCGGCTCTTCTACCAGCCGAAGGTCGAGGTCTCGACGACGACGGTCGCGGGCTTCGAGGCGCTGCTGCGCTGGAGCAGCCCGGAGCTCGGCTTCGTGAGCCCGAAGGATTTCATTCCCGTCGCGGAGGAGCGCGGGCTCATCTGCGAGATCGGGGCGTGGTGCATCGACGAGGCCTGCCGGCAGATCCGGGCCTGGCGCGACGACGGTTTCGAGATCGTTCCCGTCTCGGTCAACGTCTCGAGCGCGCAGTTCGCGGATTCCGATCTGCAGCAGGTGATCACGAAGGCCCTCGTCGCGCACGGCCTGTCGCCGAAGTCGATCGAGATCGAGCTCACCGAGAGCCTTATCCTCGACGACAACGAGACGACGGCCCTCGCCCTGCGCGATCTGCGCGCGATCGGCGTGCGGGTCGCACTCGACGATTTCGGGACGGGTTATTCGGCGCTGACCTATTTGAACCGCTTCCCGCTCGACGTCGTAAAGATGGACCGCGGCTTCCTGCGCGGCATCGAGACCGATACGGCCGCCGCCGGCATCGCCGCCGCCGTCGTCGCGATGTCGCATTCGCTCGGCTACGAGGTCGTGGCGGAGGGCGTCGACTGCGATCGCCAGGCCGAGCTGCTGCGCTCGATGGGCTGCGATCAGATCCAGGGCTTTCTCTACTCGCCGGCGCTTCCGGCCGCGGAGGCCGTTCGGTTCCTCGCGCCGCGCGGAGGCCAGCGGCCCGCGATCCTCTCGACGGCCGCCTCGTCGGCCGTCGACCGGATCCTCTCTCCGGGCCGCGCGGACGAGCCGACTCGCCCGCTGCCGATGTCGGAGAGCGAGCCCACGCCCGGGGAATCGGCGCGTATCGATCGCGCTCGCAAGCGCGCACCCGCGACGCGAACCCTCGTGATCGACGACGCGCGCGGCGCGTTCGGGCAGATCGCGCTGCGCCTCATGCGCCTCGGTGCCGACGTCCATCTGCTCCACGATCTCGATGAGGCGCTGATCTTCGTCAATCAGGACGAGCCGGTCCTCGACCTCGTGGTCGTCTCGCCGGCGATCGACCTCGCTCGGCTCGCCATCTTGCGCGAGCTGCTGAGCAAGGTCCCGGACGCGCCGATCCTGCGCATTCTCGCGGTCGGCGAGCCCGTCGACGATGAGGCGCGGCAGCGGATCCGACAGGCCCGCGTGGATTGGCTGGTGAGCGGGCGGGCGGAGGATGCGGACCTGCGCTTTTTCATCAGCGTCTCGCGATCCACGACTTCCCTCGCGGGCGAGCAGCGCGCGGTGCGTGTCCCGGTCGAGACGACGGCCTGGATCCGCGCCAACGGAGAGCGGCGAATCGGAACGCTGACGAGCCTCTCGCGCCGCGGCGCATTCGTCGAGACGGCAGACGCGTTCGAGATCGGCCAGTCCGTTCGGCTCGAGTTCAAGCTGGGCACCATCCACATTCGCGCCTTCGGCCACGTCTCCTACGGCGTCGCGGCGAGCGAGGATGCGCTGATCCATCGGCCGGCGGGCATCGGCGTCGTCTTCTACGAGTCCGAAACGAACGTGTCGGACGAGATCGATGGAATCATCGAGCAGATCTGGAGCCGCCATCTGCCCTGAGTCTGCGCTGAGTCTGCCCTGAGCGCCGGCGGCCCCGCCTCCGGCCGAAAGTGACCCCCGCCACCCAGTCCCCGCCCGATCCCGCCGAAGCCTCAGAGGCTGTGAAGATATCGTCGACCGAGCGACGCGCAGCGCCGGTGGGTCAGATGCAAGGCGCGACGACGAGTCGTAGCGAGCTACGGCGAGGAGGAGCAACGCAGCAGATGGCCCGCCGCCGCAAGCGCCGCGACCGAGACGATATCTTCACAGCCTCTCCGCCCTGACGACGAACACGACTCACCCGGGAGGGACGCCCATGGCCTTCGGAATCCGCAGCAAGCCGGCCCGCGTCGAGATGCGCGATGCGCTCGAGCCGATCGCCCCGACCGCGGGCGAGACCTTTCTCGATGCCGGCTCGGTCCTGACCGGCGAGCTCCGCTTCGCCGGCAGCGTCCGGCTCGAGGGACGTGTCGAAGGGCAGATCCATGCTGGCCAGACCGTCATCGTCGGCGAGCACGCCGAGATCGATGCCTCGATCGAAGCCGAGACCCTCGAGGTCTTCGGCACGGTCGTCGGCGACATCCGCGTCGCCCGCCGCACGCTGCTTCACAAGACCGCGCGCGTCGAAGGCGAGATCCAGACGGCGGGCATCGTCGTCGAAGAAGGCGCGCAGTTCAAAGGCTGCATCCTGATCGGCCAGTCGACGCCGCACCCCGCTCCGGCGGCGGCCGGCGCGGGCGGATCGGATCTGCCGTCGCTCGCCGCGGTGCGCGCGGAGCCGGGGCAGGGGCGGCCGGGCGAGCTGCCGGATCCGTCGAAGAATCGGAGCTGAGAAAGCCGAGGGCTGGGAGTTCGGCGGCCGCGATCCGCCGGGCGGGGCATAACAGCCGGCCGCCCGCGCCTTACATGACCCCGATCGGATTCACCGGCGACCCCGTCCCGCCCGGCACGACCAGCGGCGCGACGACCAGCATGAACGTCCACCTCTCGGCCGCCGCGCAGGCCTGCGCGATCGGATCGAGCTGGGCGTTGTCGAGCAGCGGCATGCCCATGTAGGGGATCGTGATGCAGTGCAGATGCAGCGCGACGGGGATGTCGAGGGGGTTGGTCAGCGCCTGATCCGGGATCGGCGCGTCGAGCATGTCCCAGACGAGCATCGACGCCTTCGTCTCCCAGAGGAATTCGAGGGCCGACGCATGGACCCCGCCCGGCGATCCGAACGCTGCGCCTTCCGGATGCGCGGCGAGCGAGGCGTCGAGTCCGCAGCGGATCACGACGGCGTCGCCCGCCTGCGGCGTCACGCCCTGGCTGCGCGCGGCGTCGTCGAGATCCCAGGCATGCACGGGCTCGCCGGCGCGCACGAACGGGACGCCGCGCAGGCGCGGGATGTCGTAGAGGACGCCGCGAGTCACGATGCCGTCCTTCCAATGATCGATGCTCGAGGTGGGGCCGACGGGCAGCGTCGTATCGGGGTTGCGCGGGCGGCCGTTGTAGAAGGCGTCGCCCTCGGCGGTCGGGATGTGGGAGAGGGCGTCGATATGCGTCTGCGCGAAGCCGTGGATGAAGAAGCCGATGTAGTCGGCGAGGCCGCCGGACGGGCCGACGGCCATCATGTGATGCGCGGGGTAGGGATTGCGCGGGCCGGCATGGGTATCGATCGCGCGGGAGAGCGAGATCGAGCGGCCTTCGCGGACGAGGCCGGCGGCTTTGCGGCGGACGTCCGGCGTGATGTGGTTCAGGGTGCCGAGCTCGTCGTCGGCGCCGAAGCGGCCCCAATTCGAGAACTTCGTGCGCCAGGAATCGTATTCGGCCTGGGTCGGGGGGCGGCGATCGTGGCGGGACATGGCGGGCTCCTCGGGGTTCGCGGGCTTCGCCGTATTCGCAGGAGCGAACCATGCGGCGATTGGAGCTTGGCAGCGACGAGTCGCCCGAGCAATCGGGGCGGCCGACGCGATTCAGGCCGTCAGTGCGCGCAGTCGCGTCTCGAGATCCTCGTGCGCGGCGAAGGAGAAGGCACGACCCTTCTTCGAGCGGACGAGCAGGCCCTTCGCTTCGAGCGTGAGCAGGTCGGTGCGCGCCGTCTGATAGGTGACGGCGTGGCTGACCTTGTGGGACTCGATCGAGTACCGGGTTCCCGGATGGCGGAGCGCATGGCCGAGGAGGGCGATCTGTCGGTGGTTGAGGCTGACGGTCGAGCGCAGATGCCGTTCGGTCTCCCGGATCTCCCGGGCCTTTCGTGCGAGGTAGGCCCGGAGCTCGTCGATCGAGCGCTTCACGATCTCGAGCTGGGAGAGGATGAAGTAGGTGAGATCGTTCTCGTCGGTCTCGGTATAGAGGAATGCACGGCCGTAGCGCGCCGGCGCGTTGCGAATGATCCGGGAGATGGAGAGAAACTCGAAGAGCCAGAATCCCTGTCGAAGCATCGACCAATAAAAGAGGGCGCGCGCCGTGCGCCCGTTGCCATCGATGAACGGATGATCGTAGGCCAGCCAGAAATGAAGAACGATCGCCTTCAGCACCGGGTGGAGAAAAACGTCGGGCGCGTTTTCGTTCGCGAATCGGCACATCGCATCGATCCGGGACGGAATCTCGTTGGCGGGCGGGGGGCGGTGGAGGAGGACGTCGTCCCTGTCGTCGAAGACCGCGATGCCGTCGTCGGGTGTTCTGAGGAAGGTGCCCGAGGCGTTGCGGTCGATCGTCCCGGCCGTGATGGTCTCATGGATGTCGAAGATGAGCTGGGGGGAGAGCGCCTGATTCGTCAGGCCGGCGATGAGTTTGATCGCTCGGTAGTTGTTGAGGATCATTCGTTCGCTCTTGTCGATTGGGCGGCGACCGGAGCGGATCATCTCTTTCGCGACTTCGCGTGTCGTCGCCGCGCCTTCGAGCTGGCTCGAAGTGATCGCTTCCTCGATCAGCGAGCTCTGGATGTAGCGATCCTTCGTCTGGGGATTCGTAATGGCGTCGTTGCTCGCGATGGGCCCGGTCGAGCTCGCATCGATCTCGTGCAGCAGCTCGAGGACCGGGTCGGCGAGGCAGTAGGAAAAGGTTCGCCCGTTGCGGTCGGTGAGGGGAATGCTTCGTCGGGTCTGGCTTCGGGCGATCTTGATGGCCGCCCACCAATCTTGCGACGTCATTCCGTCCGGCGGCGCTACATGCCGCAGCGTGTCCCAGTGGCGGTAGCGCCCGCCCGGCGCGGCGCCGACGCCGCGCCGCAGGACGGCAGACAGCCGCTCGACGCCGCCTTCGCCCCGGAAGGCGTCGATGGCGTCGGTCAGCGTGGGAGGCGTGATCGGAATGCGCATGGCGAAACGTCAATCGGGTACTAATCAGACGAGAATTAGTAGATAAAGTCTTGGCCGCTGGATACGCCGGTGGGTCCAACGGCGGCTCGGCCGGCAGAGAGATTCATAGTCAAGTACTAATCAGTTTACAATTAGCAATTCAGGCCTGATTACTCTGGCCCCGGAGGGACTCTCCCGGCGGGTCCGGGCACCTCGCGGGAAATGTGTCGCACGGAACGTGGGAATCCCCGCCCCCGCCCGATGGGCATCGAACGCCTGCATGATGCAGAGGCGCGAGGGCCCCGGTGGCGCTGCTGGTTCTCGAGCGACCCTACGATCGCCGGCGGATCCTCGATCAGGCGGCCAAGGCCAGGCGGGGCGGGAGTCGCCGGAAGACCCGGCGCGCGATCGCCCTCTATCGCGAGGTCCTGCAGCGCGAGCCCGAGGATGCGGATCTCCACCGCAAACTCGCCGAGCTGCTCGCCAAGGACGGCGATCCGGCCGCGGCGAAGGCGAGCTACAGCTTCGCCTGCGACGCCTATGCGAAGCGGGGCTTCACCGATCGCGCGATCGGCGTTCTGCGTGACGCCGTCGAACGCCTTCCGCGAGCCACCGAATTCTGGCTCGAGCTCGCCCGGCTCGAGCTCGAACGCGGGCGCCGCGTCGACGCGCTGGCCGTGCTCGCTCGCGGCCGCCGACAGTTCCGCCCGCGCCGCCGGCGCGCTTCGGCGCTGAAGCTCCTGGCGGCGGCCTCGAAGATCGATCCGCGCGATCTCGAGATCGGCCTCGACTACGCGCTCCAGCTCGCGCGGGACGGGCAGAAGCGGCGCGCGCTGAAGGTGCTCGAGCACTTGCCGGTCGTGCAGCGCGGGGCGCTGCGCCGGGTCCGCGGGCGGCAGCTGCGCATCGACTTCGGGCTCGCGAGGTTGGGTCGCTATTTGCGCGCGGTCCTCGCGGGAAGATGAGGCGGGGGTGTGCCAACGTGTCGGCGGGGGTGTCCACCGTGCTCCGATGATCGGAGCGGGTCGCGTCCGGGAGCGGCTTTGGCGCAAACGTTCGTCGAGCGGATAGGGCAATCTTCGACTGCGGTCGCGGTGGCGAGGCAGCCACGCACGGGAAGGCCTTCGCCCATCGAGGGGATCTCGCGCTTCGCCCGCCACCCGCGCTTGGCGTGCTTCGCCCACTTCATGGCTTTCGCAGCGGTCGTGGGATGCGCCGCGAGCGGCGGCGAGCGAAGCGAAACGCCGGAAGGGCAGGGCGGCCCGGCTGTCGCCGAATCCGGCGCTCCGGCCACTACCGAGACCGCCGAGCAGCAGTGGAATCGCCTCGATCTGCTCGACCATTTCGCCCCGATCGGCGACGCGCAGAGCCAGTGGGACGAGCTCGCGAGCGCCCAGGGCTTCGGCCTCCTGCAGCGCGCGCTGGAGGAGATGCGCCAGCTCGTGCTCCACGACGCCGCAAGCGAGCAGGAGGCCGCCGAGGGGCTTCGCATGCTGCTCAAGGTCTTCGCGATGGCGGTCGACGACTCACTCCACGGCGATCTCGCGAATCCCCTGTTCCGCAAGCTCGATCCGCGCTGGCGCGACGTCGGCGCCTACAACCCGGATGCAGAATACGATCAGGCCTGGATCGACGGCCGCTACGACTATCGGCTCTCCGGGAATCTCGGCGGCGCGCGTTATGTGAGCGTGACCGTCAACGGCCAGGCGCCCGAGGCTTCGAGCCGGCTCGTCGCCTATCTCGACGACGCGGCGCTCCGCCGCGCAGCCGACGCGTCCGGCGACTTCACGATCTGGCTGACGAAGGAGAAGCCCGCGGCGCCGGGCCTCTGGGTCCAGCTGCCCGACGCGGCGGATGGCGTCGTGATCCGGCAGTACCTGGGCAGCCGCGCGCGCGAGCCGCTCGCGATCTTCTCGATCGAAGCGGTCGGCGAGCGGCGGCCGCCGAAGGGGCCGATGCGCGACGAGGAGATCGCCCGGCGCATCGCGACCGTCGCGACCTATCTCGTCGTCAACTCGAGCTGGCACCGCACGCTGATGCCCTACGCGATGGCGCAACCGAACCAGTTCTTCGATCGCGCCGGGACCGCGATCGGCGGCAACGTCGCCAACAACGAGAACCTCTACCACATGGCCCACTACCAGCTCGGCCCGGACGAGGCGCTCGTGATCGACTTCATGCCCCCGAAGTCGCCCTTCTGGAACCTGACCGCGGCGAGCCTCTGGCACGAGTCGGAGCGTTTTCTGACCGATCCCGTCAGCCTGACCCTCGACGAGGTCGTTCCGCGCGCGGACGGATCCGTCCGATTCGTCCTCGCCGACCGCGATCCGGGCGTGCCGAACTGGCTCGATGCCTTCGAGCATCGGCGCGGCTTCCTGATCCTGCGCATGGTCGGCGTCGCGAGCCATCCGCTTCCGAGCGTGCGCCGGGTCGCGTGGAAGGACGTCTCGACGCTCGACTGAAGCCGCGGCGATGCGTGCCGCGTGCGGCCCGCGGATCGGGCGACCCCGCGCGTGCTAGGGTCGATCGACCCGACGCGAGAGGACGCGACTGCCATGCCCCATGCTGCGCTCACCGAAGGCCGGACCGCCGTCATCACCGGCGGCGCGAGCGGCATCGGCCTCGCGACCGCGATGCGCCTCGCCGAACGCGGCCTCAATGTCTGCATCGCCGATCTCGAAGGCGACGCGCTCGGCCACGCGACGCAGGCGCTGGCGGCGCGATCGCCGCGCGGCGCGGCCGCGATCCTCGGCGTCGCGACCGACGTCTCGCAGCTCGAATCCGTCGCCGCGCTCCGGGAGTCCGTGCTCGCCGCTTTCGGAGAGGTCGCCCTGCTGATGAACAACGCCGGGGCGGGCGGCGGCGGCCGGCCGTGGGAGAATCATGCGGGCTGGCGGAAGGTGCTCGGCGTGAATCTATGGGGCGTGCTCCACGGGCTTCAGATCTTCACGCAGGGCATGATCGATCTGGGGATGCCCTGCGCCATTGTCAACACGGGCTCGAAGCAGGGCATCACCAATCCCCCCGGCGACGCCGCCTACAACGCGTCGAAGGCGGCCATCAAGAGCGTGACCGAGAGCCTGGCGCGGGATCTGCGGGGTATCGAGGGCTGCCGGGTCTCGGCCCATCTGCTGATCCCCGGCTTCACGTATACGGGCATGATGCGCGCGTTCTTGAAAGAAAAGCCCGCCGGCGCCTGGCTTCCGGAGCAGGTCGCCGACCACCTGCTGGCTGCGCTGGATCGCGGCGATTTCTATGTGTTGTGTCCCGACAACGAGGTCACGCCCGAGATCGACCATCGTCGCATCGAGTGGGCGGCGGGAGATCTGATCGAGAATCGGCCGGCGTTGTCGCGCTGGCATCCGGATTTCGAGGCGGCCTTCGAGGCCTTCATGGCGAAGGCGCGCGGCTGAGCCCGCGCGTCGGCGTCGTGCTTGCGGCCGGATTTCCTCGCGGCCCCGATCGGACTAGAATCCGGTCGCACTCCACCCCCTTCGAAAGGAATTCCCGTGCAGACCGAAGCCAGCCGAAAGCTCGTCCTCGATTACATGGCCGCCCAGGGCCGCGGTGACGGCGCCGCCATGGTTGCGATGCTCGACGAGCAGGTCTGCTGGCGTCCGCCGGCCGCTGCGGGCCTCGGCGTGCCGAAGGGGCGTAATGCAGTCCTGGCGGCGATGGCCGAGGCGGGCACGAAGTTCTTCGACCTCTCGACGATGAAGTCCGAGGTCAAGTGGATCGCCGCCGACGGCGACAAGGTCGTCGTCCGCCAGCACAACGAGGCGACAGCCGCGAACGGCAAGCCCTACAGCAACGAATACGTCTGGGTCTACCACTGCCGCGACGGCAAGATCGTCGAGATCGAGGAGCACACGGACTCCCAGCGCTTCGCCGAAATCGTGCTCGGGTAGCGGGCGACTCCCGCCGGCGAGGATCTCGACTCTTGGCCCGATCCGATCCCCATTACGTCTCGCCCGAAGAAGCGCTCCGCCCGGTCGAGTCGGGCCATCGCCTCTTCGTCCAAGGCAGCGCGATGACGCCGACGGCCCTGCTCGGCGCGCTCGCCGCCGAGAAGGAGCGCCTGCGCCAGGTCGAGCTCGTCTTCATCTCGGTGTTCGGGCCGATCTTCGTCGACCAGCCGGGGATGGAGGATCATTTCCATCTGAACGCGCTCTTCGTCAGCGCGGCCGTCCGCGAGGCGGTCGAGGCGGGGCGGGCGGATTTCGTTCCGGTCTTCCTGTCGGAGATCCCGGAGCTGTTTCGGCGTGGCGTTCTGCCCCTCGATGGCGCGATCGTACAGGTCTCGCCGCCGGATCGCAGCGGCTTCTGCTCGCTCGGGACCTCGGTCGACGTCGCGCGCTCGGCGGTGGACTCGGCGCGTTACGTCATCGCGCAGGTCAACCCGAACGTGCCGCGGACCCATGGCGACGGGATGATCCCGATGAGCCGCTTCGCGGCGATGACCTGGGAGGAGGCCCCGCTGCTCGAGGTCGATTTCCGGGGAGAGATCGGCGAGGCGGAACGCGCGATCGGCCGCCGCGTCGCAGCCCTGATCGAGGACCGCAGCACGCTGCAGATGGGCGTCGGCTGCATTCCCGACGCGGTCCTCGGCGAGCTCGGGAGCCACAAAGACCTCGGCATTCATACGGAGATGTTCTCGGACGGTCTGCTCGAGCTCTGCGAGCGTGGCGTCGTGAGCAATCGCTTCAAGGCGGTCGATCGGAACAAGAGCGTGACCGGCTTTGCGCTCGGCTCCCGTCGGCTCTACGACTACGTCGACGACAATCCGGCCTTCGCGTTCCTCGACATCGACTACGTCAACGAGCCCGCGAACATCGCCCGCAATCCGAAGGTCGTCGCGATCAACGGCGCGATCGAGATCGATCTGACGGGCCAGGTCTGCGCCGACAGCATCGGGACGCGCCAGTACAGCGGAATCGGCGGCCAGATGGATTTCATGCGCGGCGCGGCGCTCTCGGAGGGCGGCAAGCCGATCATCGTGCTGCCGAGCCGGACGAAGCGGGGCGAGCCGCGCATCGTCGCGACGCTGCGGCCGGGGGCGGGGGTCGTGACGACGCGCGGGCATGTGCGCCATGTCGTGACGGAGTACGGTGCAACCGATCTGTTCGGCCGCAATCTGCGCGAGCGTGCCAAGAGCCTGATCGAGCTCGCCCATCCGGGCGACCGCGCGGCGCTGCACCAGGCCGCCTACGAGCGCTTCAAGATCTTCGCCTGAAGATCCGTCACTTGCGCGCGTCGGCCCCGAACCGCTGAACTCGCTTCCGCTCCCCGGTTTCCACCGCTCGAGACCCGACGCGCCCGCCGCCCGTCTCCGATCGGATTCGCGCTGCGGCCGTTGCTGCTGGAGAGCACGCCATGCAAGCCGTTGCCCGGATGTCCGGCTCCTTCTTTCTCGCGAGCGGAGTGACCTGTCTGCTTTTCTGGTTGATGCAGGTCCTGATCGTCGTCGAAGCGCGGACCGCGGAGGAGGTCGCACCGCTCGCCGCGCTCGACTTCGTGCGCGTACGGGTCGAGGACAAGCGGGAGATCAAGACGTCCGATCGCCGGCCTCTACTCCGGACGGTCGAGGCGCCCCCGACCATCGATCGGGCGCTCACCCGCCCGGGCGAGGGATCAGGGATCGGCGTGCGCGGGGCCGTCGAGGCGATCGAATCGACGGATGGGGCCGATGGGCTCGCAGGCATCGAGACGGCCGACGGCGACGCGATGCCGTTCCTGCGTATCCAGCCGGAGTTTCCGGAGCAAGCGCTCGCGCGCGGGATCGAAGGGCGGGTCCTGATCGAGTTCGACGTCTCAGAGGCCGGGGCGGTCGAGAACGCGCGTGTCGTCGCCTTCGAGCCGTCGCCGGTCTTCAACGAGGCCGCGCTCCGGGCCGTCCGGCAATGGCGCTACAACCCGAAGATCGTGAACGGGCGCACCGTCCGGCAGACGGGCATGCGCATCGCGATCCCGTTCCGGCGCGAAGAAGCGTCGAGCGGCGGGCGTTAGGCAGAGCGCGGCGGAATTTGCGGGCGGAGAGGGACTCGAGCGCCGCTCGTTCGGATCCGCATCAGGGCTCGAGCACGACCTTCAGCGACGGCGTCTCCGATTCGACGAGCGCGAACGCCTCGCGCGCCGCCTCGAGCGGAAAGCGGTGGCTGATGACGGCTTGGGCGATCTCGGGGCTCCGCGCGAGCAGGCTCGCGGCGGCGTCGGCGTCGCGGCCGGTCGCGTGGTGGCCGTAGTAGG
>CAZFKD010000003.1:0-28157 GCA_964519695.1 uncultured Spirochaetaceae bacterium | reverse complement strand
GCACCCAGGCGAGCGCCGGGCGGGAAGCGGTGAACGTGAAGTCAAGCGCAGCCTCAGGTCGTCTTTGCAAGGCGACCGCCGAGCCGACTCCATTCGAGAAGCGATGCGAGCCGTGCCAAGGGCGAGCCATTCACGTCCACCGCTTCCCGCCCGGCGCGTCTTGTGATCCGAACGACGACCCGACTCGGGAATTCCCGCCGAACGCTAGGCGCGAGCAAGAGCGAGGACGCGCCGAGTCGCCTCCGCCGCGCGGCGTGCGACCGCGCTCGGATCCAGGCGGGCATGGCTCTCGTGAAACACTTCGACACCGATCGGTGCCCGCGATCCGATCGCGTCGAGGGTCCGGACGACGTCCGCGATCGGTATCGCGCCCTCTCCCGGCATGCGTCGATCGTGCATGCTCTCCAGCATCAGGTTCTTCGCGGCCGCTCCGGGCGCATCGTTCAGCTGGACGCTGCCGACCTTGTCGCCGGGGAGGGCCTCGAGCAGGGCGAGGTCGGCGCCGCCGCGGAACCAATGCCAGGTATCGACGAGGACCGTCGCGTTGGCGCGGCCGCAGCGGCGGACGAGATCGAGGGCGACGGCGGCATTCGGGATGCCCGACCAGGGCAGGAACTCGACGGTGACGACGAGGCCATGCTCGCGCGCGCGATCGCAGACGCCGGCGAGATCCTCGGCGGCGCGGTCGAGATCGAGGCTCGTTCCGAAGCCCTGGACGACGTTGAGCGAGCGCGCGCCGAAGGCCTCCGCGATCGCGTAGAACTCGGCTTCGGGGGTCACGGCGACGAGCGCTTCGCCCGGCCTCGGCCGCGCCTCGGGCGTCCAGTCGAGCAGCGGATCCATGTCGACGACGACGAGGGCATGATCGGCGAGCAGCGCCCGGATGTCGGCATCGGAGAGACCTTCGGCGCGCGCCTGCGCGACGTCTTCGGGCCAGAGCGTGATGCCCGCATAGCCGGCGGCGGCGGCGGCGCGGATCTTCGCGCGCAGCGGATGGCCGAGCAGGGTGCCCGAGCAGAGGACGAGGTCGTGCGGGCCGAGGCGCTTCGTCATGGCGAGCGATCCCGTCCTGCGCTCATTCGCGCGTCTGTTCGGCCTTCGGCTGGGGAAGGGCGTAGGCGATCAAGACATCGTCGGCCGGCGAGCCGAGCGGGAAATGGCCGCCCGCCGCGATGACGACGAATTGCCGTCCGTCCTTGCGCAGGCGATAGGTCATCGGCGTCGCGTGGGCGGAGGTCGGGAGCAGGGTGCGCCAGAGGACCTCGCCGGTCTCGGCGTCGAAGGCGCGAAAGGTCCGGTCCATCGTCGCGCCGATGAAGACGAGGCCGCCGGCGGTCTGGATCGGGCCGCCCTGGTTCGGCGTTCCCCAATGGAAGAAGCGGCCGAAGGCGGGGGCGAGCTCGCGCAGGTTGCCGAGCGAGACCTGCCAGCGCGTCTCGCCCGTCGCGAGGTCGATCGAGGTCAGCTGTCCCCACGGTGGCGGCGTGCACGGGATGCCCCATGACGAGAGCAGCGGCGCGCGCAGCGTGACGTAGGGCGTGCCTTCCTGTGGCTGGGAACCGACGAGATCCGTGCCCTCGAGACTCGTCGCCTCTTCGCGCGGGACGACGCTGACGATGAACGGGTTGCGCATCGAGTTGACGACGAGGGTGCCCGCGTTGGGATCGATCGAGACCGAGCCCCAGTTGACGCCGCCGCCGAGCCCCGGGAAGACGACGGAGCCCTCGCGCGAAGGCGGCGTGAAGATGCCCGCGTTGCGCAGCGCGCCGACGATTCGGCGGCATTCCGAGCGATCGATCGGCGTGAGGCCCCAGACGTCCTCGGGCGCGAGCGTATGGGGATGGAGCGGCTTCGGGAGCGTCGGGAAGGGCTGGGTCGGCGAAACGAACTCGCCATCGACGACGCCGCCCTGCGGCACCGTGCGCTCTTCGACGGGGAAGATCGGCTCGCCCGTCCGGCGATCGAGCAGGAAGATGTGGCCCATCTTCGTCGCCTGGGCGAGGGCAGGCCTTCCGGCGCCGCCCGGCGCGCCTTCGGGCTGGTCGTAGAGGACGGGCTGCGAGGCGACGTCGTAGTCCCAGAGATCATGGTGCACGGTCTGGAAATGCCAGCGCCGCTCGCCCGTCTTCGCATCGAGGGCGACGACCGAGCTCGAGAAGGCGTCGAGGCCGGCGCGCGCGCCGCCGTAATGGTCGGGCGAGGCGTTGCCGGTCGGGACGAAGACGAGGCCCTGCTCGGCGTCGGCCGAGAGCAGCGTCCAGGCGTTGGCGGTGCCGCGGGTATAGGTCGCGCCGGCGGCGACGTCCTCGGCCGTGACGGGATCGCGATCGTCGGGCACGGGATCCCAGGCCCAGACGAGCGCGCCCGAGCGGGAATCGAACGCGCGGATGACGCCGCCGGGTGAATCGACGCGCTGGCCGTCGGTGACCCAGGCGCCGGTCACGACGCGATCGCCGACGACGAGGGGCGGCGAGGTCATCGTGTACTCGCCGGGGCGCGTATCGCCGATGCCGGTGAGCAGGCTGATCTGGCCTTCGCGGCCGAAGTCGTTGCAGGGGATGCCGGTCTTCGCGTCGAGAGCGATCAGGCGGGCATCGAGCGTGCCGAGGAAGATGCGCGAGGCGCAGTCCTGGACGGGCGCTTCGGCCGCGTTCGACGCGGGCGTGCCGATCGCCGCTGCGGGCTCGCCCGGAGACGCGACGATGGCGTGGGCGACGCCGCGGCAGACCGGGTTGTAGGTCCCTTCGAGGTCCACCTGCGGATCGAAGCGCCAGCGTTCGCGGCCGCTCTCGGCGTCGAGCGAGATGACCTGGTCGGTCGGCGTGCAGAAGATCAGGGCGTCGTCGACGAGGATCGGCGTGACCTGGAGCGAGTTCGTCGGGCCGTCGTCGCCGCTCTCGTAGCGCCAGGCCTCTTCGAGAAAGGCAACGTTCTCGCGATCGATCTGCGTCAGCGGCGAATAGCGCTGGCCGGCGAGATTGCCGCTCGTATGCGACCAGCCCGCGATGGGGCCGGAGTAGTCGATCGGTCCCGGCTCCGGGTCCCGGCAAGCGGCCGTCCAGCATCCGAGCGCGAGCAGGGCGATGGGCCGGAGCCGGCGGCCGGAAACGATCCGGCGCGCATCGCGGGCCTCCGGGCCGGCCACGATGGCCGTCGGTTCGTTCGATCCGATCCCCATGCAAACATCCTTCCCAGCCCTGGGCGGGCGGAGACGAGCGCTCGGCTTCGTCGCCCCGATGCGACGCAGCGGACCCGCCTTCGCCGCCGACACCGGAAGTCGAGGCGATCGCCGGCCCAGCGCGGGAGATAGCGCGAACCCGGGAGCGTGTCCCGGCCGCGGAGGGCGGATCGGCGCTGCCCGACGAACGCACCGGGGCGTCTTGCAAGCGGTCCGCGCGCCCCTCAAACTCCGCCTGGTCACCCACGAGGAGCCCGTCCATGTCCGAACCCGTGCGCGCCGCCGATGCCCCGATCTCCGTCGAGGTCGAGGCGGGCAAGAGCTATTTCTGGTGCGCCTGCGGACGCAGTGCGACCCAGCCCTTCTGCGACGGTGCGCACAAGGGGAGCGGAATCGCCCCCGTCAAGTACACGGCGACCGCGAGCCGGGCCGTCTATTTCTGCGCCTGCAAGGCGACGAAGAAGACGCCGCTCTGCGACGGCTCCCACAAGCAGGGTGCGTGACGGGCGGGGCCCCATGAGCGCGATCGCCTATCTCGATTTTTCGCACATCACCGTGCGCGTCTCCGATCTCGAGCGGGCGCTGGGCTTTTATCGCGACGGGCTCGGGCTGCAGCCGCTCTTCGACGTGCGCCTCGACGGGCCGGGGCTCGACGCGGTCACGGGGACGCCGGGCGCGCGCGGCCGGATGATCGGCCTGCTCGTGCCGGGCGCGGGCAAGGTCTCGATCGAGCTGATCTACTTCGAGCATCCGAGCCTCTCGCCCCCGCCCGAGGGCCGATTCACCGGCTGGAGCAACATCTCGATCTCGGTCGCGGACATCGACGCGACCCATGCCGCGTTCCTCGCGCGGGGCCTCGCGCCCCACTCGCCGCCGGTCGAGGTCGGGGGCGTCCGGATGTTCTTCGTGACCGATCCCGATGGCGCGCGCATCGAGATCATCGAGTTCTCGGGCGGACATACGACGAGCGCTGGCTGGAATGGTGCCTGAGAGGCTGGGCAGACATCGCCTCGGTCGCGATGGCGCCGAATTCGCCCTCGTGAGCGCCGATGGTCCCGAGCGGGAGGCGACCTGGCGCGGCGCGCTCGAGGAAGTCCGCGAGCAGGCGGGCGCTGCGCGTGGATCGTCAAGGGATCGTTGCGCCTCTCGGCGGGCTCATCGGAGGAGAGAGCCCGCCACGATCTCGACGCGATTCAGCCGAGCGGCTCGGACCAGACGAGCCCAGGGCGCCATGTCCCGGCGGCATGGGCCTTCACCTTGCGTCCGTCGAAGCTGATCCATTTGTGCGGCGCGAGCTCGACGATCACGCGGTCATCGCTCGCGAGCCGCGCGACGAACCCCTCGACGCCCTCGTGCCGGACATTCTCGGGCTGCTCGGCCAGGACCTGCTGGGCGAGCGCGGGATAGAACCATTCGGCATGGGGCGAAGGCGAGGCGTGGACGTTCGCGAGGGTCCGCGCCGTGAGAGTCCGCTCGCCGGAGAAAGCGACGATGACGCTGCTCTTCGGGCGCGCGCGCAGGGCAGCAACCCGCTTGCGCTTCGCGGTGCATGTCACCCAGAAACGTCCGTCCCGCCAGAGATAGAGATGCATCACGCCGACCGGCCAGCCGTCCCGGGTCGACCAGACGACGGCGCATTCGCGGTGGGCCGCGAGCAGGGCGTCGCGTGCTTCGACGTCGATGGGATAGAGCGAGACGTCCTCGAAATCCTCGAGCCGATCATCCATCTCGCAGGGGCTCCTCGTCCGGGCGACGGTTCGGTAGCGTCGGCGCCGCCGGCCCGAGGATGGCGCCGCGCCGCCGGATCGTCGACGGGCTCTCGATGCGGCGAGGACGCGGCGAGGGTGAGGCGTCGACGCGGCGACGACGCCTCGGCGACGAGTCGGCAACGAGGAGTGCGAACGTGCCGGATCCGAGTCGGACCACCTCGCTCTTCGCCGCGCCGCATCGCATCACCCTCGTCTCCGGCCTTCCGCGCGCGGGGACTTCGCTGCTGATGCAGGTCCTCGCCGCGGCCGGTCTCCCGATCGCCCGCGACGATGAGCGGCCGCCGGATCCGGACAACCCGCGCGGCTATTTCGAGCTCGCGGCGGTGAAGTCGATTCGCCGGGACACGGGCTTCCTCGCCGCCTGTCACGGCCGCGTCGTCAAGATCGTTGCGCCCCTCCTGCTCGACCTGCCGGGCGATCGCGCCTATCGCGTGCTCTTCGTCGAGCGGGATCTCGGCGAGATCCTCGCCTCTCAGCGCACGATGCTCCTGCGCCCGGGGAGTCCCGCGCCGACGGTCGCCGAGGAGATGGCGCTCGAGCGCGCCTATCGAGCCGTGATCGAGCGCGCCCGCGCCTGGCTCGCCGCGGCGCCGGACGCGCCGGCGCTCTTCGTGTCGCATGCCGCGCTGCTCGCCTCGCCGCTGCAGGAGGTGGAGCGCATCGCCGCGTTTCTCGAGCGAACGCGTGCGGGCGACTCGGGCTCGGGTTCGGGAGAGCCCGGGCCGGCGTCGCAGCCCGGCGCGGAGAGGGAGCCGGAGGCGGCTGCCGCTCGATCGGTCCAGCGCCGATCCGCCGTCGCCGCCATGACCGCCGGCGTCGATCCGGCGCTCTACCGCAGCCGCGCCGGCAGCTGACCCTGCCAGTCCCGCAGCGGATCGCCCGCGTCCTTCTCGGGAATCGGGAGGATCTGACGGAGATGGTCCGCGAGCCGCCAGCCGCGATGGGCCTCGCGCCGCTTCCACTGCTCGGGATAGCCGAGCGAGACCTCCTCGAAACGGACGCCGTCGACATAGCGCGTACACGGAATGTGGAGATGGCCCGAGACGACGACCCTCGCGCCGAAGCGCTGATGCCAGTCCTCGGTCCGCCGCGTTCCGCACCAGACCATGAAGCGCGGAATTCCGGGGAGCACCGCTAGGCGCTGCTTCAGCGGGAAATGCGCGATCAAGACCGCCGGATGGTCGACCGCACGCCGCGCCGCCTCGAGCCGCGCCACGCTCTCGTCACAGCGCGCCGCGCACCACTCGCCGAAGCTCGCGTACGGATCCGGATGCAGCAGCAGCTCGTCGCTGCACATCAGGTCCTCTTCCTGCGCCCAGGCGACCGCATCCTCGATCGCGACGTCGTCCGGCCGGAAGCTGTAGTCGTAGAGGAGGAAGAGCGGGGCGAGCAGATGCGTTCCGCCTTCGCCCTGCCAGACCGGGAACGGATCCTCGGGCGTCAGGACGCCGCGCTGGCGGCAGAGCGCGACCAGCTCCGCGTAGCGGGCGACGCCGCGGCGGCCCGTCGCCCGCGGCACGGTCCAGAGCTCGTGGTTGCCGGGGACCCAGAGCAGCTGCGCGAATTTCTGGCCGAGGACCTGGAGGGCGTAGTCGAGCTGCTGGACCGTATCCCCGATGTCGCCGCAGAGGATCAGCCAGTCCTCCGGATGCGGGGGCAGGGCGAGGATCGCCTCGCGGTTGTCCTTGAACCCGACGTGCAGATCGCTGATGGCGAAGAGCTTCACGGTCTTCCTCGGCGGACGCAGACGATCGAGGCCGGCGCGCCGACCGAACCGTCGCCGCTGGGGCGCCGCGCCGCAACCCGCGGCCTCGGAACATCCTGTCCGGGTCCCGCCGCATGCTCGCTGTGTCGCGTCGCGGCCCTGGCTGGCCGGGTCCGCGCGCGAGTTGCCCGTCGACCTCGAACGAACGCCGAGTCGCTATCGTCCCGCTCCACCGGAAAGCGGAGACGCTCTCTTGAAATTCGGCATCTTCCACGAGCTCGCGACGCCCCGGCCCTTCACGGCCGAGAACGAGTCGAAGGTCCTCGAGAACGCCCTCGAGCAGGTCCGCCTCGCGGACGCGCTCGGCTTCGACACGGTCTGGGCCGTCGAACACCATTTTCTCGAGGGCTATTCGCATTCGAGCGCGCCCGAGCTCTTCCTGACCGCCTGCGCGATGCAGACGCAGAAGATCCGGATCGGCCATGGGGCGGTCGTCTGTGTGCGCGAAATGAACCATCCGATCCGCGTCGCCGAGCGCGCCGCGACCCTCGACCTGCTCTCCCACGGCCGCCTCGAGTTCGGGACCGCGCGCTCCTCGACCTGGACCGAGCTCGGCGGCTTCGAGGCCGATCCCGACCGGACCAAGCAGGACTGGGACGAGTTCGTCCGCGCGATCCCCGGGATGTGGACCCAGGAGCGCTTCTCCTGGAAGGGCAGCTGCTTCTCGATGCCCGAGCGCGCCGTCCTCCCGAAGCCGATGCAGAAGCCCCATCCGCCGATGTGGGTCACCGTCACGAGCCCCGGCACCGAGCTCGACGCCGCCGAGCGCGGCCTCGGCTGCCTCGGCGTCGCGACCGCCTCGCTCAAGGAGCAGGAGCGCCGGACGAAGGAGTACCACCGCCGCATCCAGCTCTGCGAGCCCGCCGGCCTGGTCGTGAACGACCAGGTCGCGACGCTCAACTTCATGCATTGCCACGAAGACCTCGCCACCGGCGCGAAGCGCGGAATGGGCTTTCTCGGCCTGTTCGGCGCGCTCAACGCCCAGCTGCTCTTCACGCGCGAGGCCTATCCGACGACCGCCTATCAATCCCTCGGCGGCGTCAGCGCCCCCGCCGCCAGCAAGGGCGGCGGCAATCCCGGCGCGGCCTACGGCGTCCCGGACGGCGTCTGCATCGGCGATCCGAAGACGATCATCGAGGCGATCCAGCGCTGGGAGTCGGTCGGCGTCGATCAGCTGAACTTCCTCGTCAACGCATGCGAGGCCCTGCCCCAGGAGCAGGTGCTGGAAAGCATGCGGCTCTTCGCACGGGAGGTCATGCCGGCCTTCGAGCGGCGGAGGACGCCGCGCGAGAGCGGGGCGGCGGCGATCGACGGGAGCGAACGCCGATGCTGATCGGAACCGGCGACCCGAAGTCTTTCGAGAAGGACGCGCCGACGATTGCGGCATTCGACGAGAAGGCGCTGGAGATTTCCGACTGCGTCTTTCTCCAGGCGCTCTGCGAGATCGAATCCGAGCCGATGTGCGCGATGCTGCCGCCGGCGCTGCATCCGACACTGCCGCCGGTCGTCGGCTGGAGCGCCTTCGAGGCGGCTGATTCTCCGTTCGGGCCGTTTCGGCTCGCGCAGCTGCGGATCGAATGCCGGAGCGGGCTGCGGCCGCGCGGGCTGCTCGTCGGGGCGGTCGTCGACTCGGAGGCCGCGGCGCGCGGGCTCGCGGAGCAGTTCGGGTTTCGATGCACGGTCGGTGAGGTCGAGCTCGCCCGGGCCTACGACGCGACGCGCCTCTCGGTCGCGCGGGGCGGTCGGCGACTCGTCGAGCTCGTGCTGCGGGAGCCGGTTCGGCTCGGGGAGACGGATACGCAGTTCGTCTCGAGCCTGCATCCGGCGCAGACGCCGAAGGGATTTCGACTGGTGCAGGTCGATCTCGAGTACGCGGTGAAGCGCGCCGAGCGGGGGCGGCTCGAGATCGCGGGGTTCGATGCGGCGGGCTGGGGGGAGGAGAGGATCCGGCCGAGCTGGGCGCTGCCGGGGGTGGTCGGAACGGCGGATCTCGCGATCCGGCCGATCCGGTTCGTGTGTCGGGCGGACGTGCTGGCGTTTCACGGGACGGAGGCGGTGGTGGGCGGGCCAGGATAGGGGACCAGGCAGATGCGAAACCGCGGAGACGGCGCTGCGTCGAGGTTTTGACGATGAATCGATTCGAGTTCGCTCTTCCGGGTCTCGTTCTGAATTCGATCGGTCGTCGTACGCTGCCTGAGATCGCGTTCGCAGACCTTTCGATTCAGGAATGTGTTTCAGCGCTCGAGGCGCACGGTATGCCGCTTCCCCCGCGGACGGATGACGCGTACGTGTTCTCGGTCGGAGGTCGGGCGGACATCAACTTCGTTTCGTATGACGGTGTGCCCTTCGGAGCAAGAGGGATGGTGAATTCCTGGCTATGCGGGACCAGGATGGAGGGGCAAAAGGGGAAGTTGAATGTCGTCTTTCTGTCGACCAATCATTCTTCGCCCTTGATCGGGGACTTCGAGCATCAGCACGTCGCCGGCCTCCATCCCAAATCCGAGGTTCGGGTGCGGCACGACCGCGCGGAGGATGATCGATTCGTACTCCTGGAGGTGGGCACATGGGAGAACGTCCGGGAACGATGGAGTCGTTTCGGAAATCCGGATGCAGTCGAGCTCGAATCGACCCGGTGAATCTGGAATCGGAGTCGAGAAACGACGAGGCGTTCGAGCCGGATCGCGCACTCGATCTGGGAGCCCTCTGGGGTTCGTACTATCGCTCCGCGCTCAGGCGTTCGACAGCCGTTGCCGCGGAGACGATCTCGATGCCTCGAAACGCCACGAGTTCGAGCAGATGAGTATCTCCAGAAACGATCAGATCGGCCTTCGCGGCGAGCGCAGCCGCAAGCACCTGGTCATCGGCCGAGTCGCGGGTGACGGTCGGTGGGATGTCCATTGGCGTGAAGAGGGAGACCATCGCCGCATAGCCATCGAATACGTCGGCCACGCTGATCCCGCGCCGCGTGAGTTGCGCGGAGAACTTCTCTCGCGCGAGTACGCCTTGCAGCTCCGCCAGGAGCGCAGCACTGGCCGCGAGATCGACTTGGCCACCTAAGGCCGCGTCGATCAGGCGCCCTGGCGTCCCGCCCCAGAGGAGGGCCGAGAGCGCAGTATTCGTGTCAAGAACCAGCCGCACGCCGCTGCTCGCTGCGATAGGCGTCGATCTCGGCGCGGATCTCCTCAGGAGTCATCGGCGGTAGAGGATCGGCCTCCAGCCTGGCGCGCGCCACGTTCATGCGCTCGATTCGCTCCGCACGCAGCCGTTCGCGCAGGATGAGCTCGATCTTCTCGGGCGTCAGAAGTCCTGCCTTCATCGCTTCCCGGGCGAGCGCATCCGGAAGAGTGATCTGCACGGTGGTCATGTCGGCTCCTGGGCCAATCCGCCTCGATCGAGATCGGCTCACCCGATGGATGGCGTGGCCCGGCTTACGATAGCGGCCTTCGGAAAAGCCAGCCGATCGATCGCCTGCGTTCGCGCGACGAGAGCCGTCGGCCGCCGGGGCCATGGTCTCCGGATGAACGCTCCAGAAGGTGGCTTCGTGAAATCCGTTTCGGCGGCGACGTTTGCGCTGACCGACTGCCATTGAGTGGCCATGGCTGCCGACGGGATGGAATGGGTTGGGACCTCGAGACGCCTCGCCGCGGCGGCCTGGGCCGAAGCCTGGGAGCGGATCGATCTTCAGCTTTCGCCGCTCGGGGGCGAGGCAATCGAGGCACTCGATCCGGGACGGGGGGCGGTCGTTCTCGATATCGGCTGCGGCGCGGGCCAGACGCTCCTCCAGCTTGCCGAACGCGTCGGACGCGCGGGTCGGGTCATCGGCGTCGATCTCGCTCCGGAGCTGCTCGACGTCGCGCGACGAAGGGTCGCGGGGCTCGACAACGTGCGATTGCTCGAAGGCGACGCGCAGACGCTGGAGCTTCCGAGTGCGAGCGTCGATGCGGTCTTCTCGAGATTCGGCGTGATGGCTTTCGACGACCCGGTCGAGGCCTTCAGGAATTTTCGTCGCATCCTCCGGCCGACCGGCAAGCTCGCATTTTGTTGTTGGCGGTCGCTCGCGGAGAACGAGCTGGATTGGCTTCCGCTGGAGGCGGCCGCATTGGGCGTGGCGGTCGACGCGACGCCGTTTCGATTCGCCGATCCCGACGCGCTTCGCCAGCTCCTGGAAGGATCCGGGTTCGACGAGGTCGAAATTCGACCCCATGACGCGCCGGTGTCGAGTGGCGGTCTCGACGCGATGACTTCGGTGCTGCTCTCGATCGGATCGCTGGGGAAGATCGTTCGGGAGAATCCGGAGCTGCGAGGAATCGCCGAGCCTCGACTTCGCGAGGCGCTGGCCGCTCGGGGCGATTCGAACCATGTGTCGCTGACGGCCTCGGTCTGGATCGTCCGCGCAAGGGCCTGAGCGTCTTCGGCTCTACAAGCCTTTGGGCCGCGTCCCGATGATCTCCTCCCGGGCGAGCGCTTCGATTTCCTCCTGGCCCAGCCCGAGCTCCCCGAGAATCTCCGCGTTGTGCTGCCCCATCGTCGGCGCCGCCGTCCGATTCCATCGCCCGATCGTCTCGAACCGGAACGGCGGCCGCGCATACGGATGCGTTCCAACCACCGGATGGTCCAGCTCCTCGTAGAACCCCCGCGCGACGAATTGCGGATGCTGGCTCTGGATCCGCCCGTCCCAGACCGGCGCCGCCGGGATCCCGACGGCGAGCAGCTCCGCGACGGCCGCTTCGAGCTCGCGCTCCGCCGCCCAGCGCGCGAGGTTCTCGTCGATCAGGCCATGCTTGCGCCGCCGCCCCGCATGCGTCGCCAGCTCCGCATCCTCCGCCCACGCCGGTCGCCCGAGCAGCGTCTTCAGCGCGTCCCACTGCGCGTCGTTCGTGACCGCGAGCGCGAGCCAGCGCTCGCTGCCCGCGCAGGCGTAGACGTTCTGCGGCGCGCCTTCCGGGCCGCGGTTGCCGTCGCGGCCGAGCTCGACTCCATAGGCGGACCATTCGATCGACATCTCGGCGGCGGCGTTGAGAGCGCCTTCGACCATCGTGCATTCGAGGCGATGGCCGCGGCCGGTCTTCGCGCGTTCGGCGAGGGCGACGAGGGTCGCGAAGGCGGCGTGCATGCCCGCGAGGGGATCGCAGGGGCCGCGCTGGATGCGGGGCTGGTCGTAGTCGTGGCCGGTGATCCAGGCGAGGCCCGAGATCTGCTCCATCGTCTGGGCGAAGCCGACGTTGTCGCGCCAGGGGCCGGAGAGGCCGAAGGCGGGCATGCGGACGAGGATCGTCTTCGGATTGATCGCGTGGACCGAGTCCCAGTCGAGGCCGAAGTTCTCGACGACGCGCGGCGAGAAGTTCTCGATGAAGACGTCGCTCTCGGCGATCAGCTTCTTGCAGAGGGCGAGGCCCTTGGCATCGGCGAGGTTGAGGGTCAGACCACGCTTGTTGGTGTTGGCCGAGAGCGTGACGCCGCTGCGCTCCCACCACTCGCCCTGGCTCATGAAGAGCCCGCCCGCCATGCGCATGCCGTCCGGGCGCTGGATCGCCTCGACCTTGATCACGTCGGCGCCGAGATACGCGAGCATCTGGCAGGCGGAGGGCCCGGCCCACCACGCTGTCGTGTCGAGCACGCGGATGCCCGCGAGCGGGAGCGGGGTCTGCGCGTTGGCGATGGGGGCGAGGCCGGGCTTCGGACGCTTGCGCGCGGGCGCCTGCGCGATCGATGCCGTGTGTTCCCCGATCTTCGGGACCGCCTCGAAGGGCCGCGGGCCTTCGCCGTCCATCATGTAAGGCGGGCGCGGCTGCAGGAAGCCGCCGGTCGGGTTGCGGACGAAGACGCCGCGTTCCTGGAGATGGACGTGGTCGAAGACGGTCTTGCCGCTGCAGACCGGAGCGACGGGGATGCGGAGCAGGGAGGCGCGCTCGACGATGTCGGCGGTGGTGTGCTGCGTGGTATGCGCGCGGACGATGGCGTTCCATTCGTCCATGCGCGCCATGCGCGTTCCGATCTGGGCCCACTCGGGCTCTGCGAGGAGATCGTCGCGGCCGATCAAGAGGAGGAAGTCGGTGAACTGCTGATGAGAGTTGGTGTTGAAGCCGACCCAGCCGTCCAGGGTCGGCTCGATCGATGGCACCTCGACGGAACGCGTCGCGCCGACGACCGGCGGGCGGCCCATCAGGCTGTACATGAGGTCGAGATAGGTCGTCGATCCGATGTTCATGACCTCGCAGAGCGAGAAGTCGACGTGTTCGCCCTGGCCGCAATGGCGCGCGCGGGTCACCGCGGCGAGCGCCGCGACCGCCGCGAACGTGCCGCCGATCCAATCCGTGATCCGGCCGCCGCACATGATCGGCGGCTGGGAGGGCAGGCCGCGGACGGAGAGGGCGCCGCTATGGGCCTGGATCGTGAGATCCGCGGCGGGCTGGCTCGAGAGCGGGCCGCCGCGGCCGTAGGGCGAGATCGAGAGGACGACGAGGCCGGGATGGCGGCGGGCGAGGTCGAGCCTTTCGATGACGCCGGGCTCGAAGGTCTCGACGACGAGGTCCGCGCCGGCGATCAGCGCGTCGATCTCGGCGTCACCGGGCGCGCCGACGGCGGATTTCTTCGAGGTGTTGAGAAACTGGAACAGGGCGCCGTCGCGGCCCTTCAGGTCCTGACCGCTCGCGCTCCAGCGCCGCAGCGGCTCGCCCTCCGGCGGCTCGACCTTGATGACCTCGGCCCAGGCGTCGGCCAGCAGCTTGGTCGCGTAGGCACCGGCGATCCGGTTGCTGAAATCGATGACGCGCAAATCTCGCAGACCCTGCATGATGATCCTCCTGCTGCCGATCCGGCGCTGCTGCCCGCCGCGCGCTGGACGCGCGCGGTCACCGCCGGACTCTAGAGAGTCGGGGCGAGCGCTGAAAGTCGGCCGCGAACAGGGCCTCGATTTGCGTATGCTGGAGAGAAAACGGGAACAAGGAGCGCAAGATGCGCAGGTTGAACGAGGTCTTCGGGTTGGCGGGGCGGGTCGCCGTCGTGACGGGCGCGGCCTCGGGGATCGGGCGGGCGACGGCGGAGGTCTTCGCCGGCGCCGGTGCGGCGGTCGTGCTCGGTGACCTCGCTGCGGAAGGCGCGGAGCAGGTCGCGGCGGGAATTCGCGCGGCGGGCGGGCGCGCGGTGGCCCAGGGCGTCGACGTCTCGAAGCGGAGCGAGGTCGAGAGTCTGGTCGGGCGGGCGGCGAAGGAGTTCGGCGGGCTCGACGTGATCTGCAACATCGCGGGCATCCCGTGCGACGGCCGTCTCGAGTCCCTCGACGAGAAGGCCTTCGACCGGATCCTCGGGATCAACCTGAAGGGCGTGCTCTACGGCTGTCAGGCGGCGATCCCGCTGCTCACGCAGCGCGGGGGCGGCAGCATCCTGAACGTCTCGTCCGGGGCGATCGATTTGCCCGTCGCGGGCTACGGCGCCTATGCCATCACGAAGGCCGGGGTCGCCCAGCTGACGCAGACCCTCGCGCAGGAGGTCGGCGACCGTGGCATCCGCGTCAACGCGATCGCGCCGGGCGCGACGGTGACGGCGTTCACCGAGCGCCATCTCAAGAACCCCGACGGCTCGATCAATCAGGAGGCCTACGCCGGCTTCATCACGAAGATGCAGTCGATGTCGCCCGTCGGGATGGTGGGAGAAGCCGTCGATCAGGCCTGGCTGATGCTCTATCTCGCTTCGGAGGCCGGTCGTTTCTGCACAGGCCAGATCTGGCGCGCGAACGGGGGATCGACGAACGGGCGCTGAGCCGGATCCCGCAGGCAACCGCATCCTGGCAGCGCTCACGCCGTGGCCCGGAGTTCTTTCGATTGACAATCGTTTGCGTCGCTCTAATTTGGTGATAGAACATGGAGTGACCGAGACGGCGAAACGAGGCGGAGTACGAAACACGCGCAACGACGCGCACCGGACGATGAGCCGAGCCCAATCCGTGGACGATTCCGCGGAAGAAGCGGAAGAAGCGGTAGAAGCGGTAGAAGATCCGGTGGAGAGGTCTGTCATGGGAATTGCGAAGCGACTCGAAGACTTCCTCGACGCTTCGGGACTCCCCTACGAAGTCCTCCCACACCCGCCCTCCGACTACAGCGCCCAGACCGCCCGCCGCTCGCATATCCCCCTCGAACAGCTCGCCAAGCCGGTCCTGCTCGCCGACGAATACGGCTATGTCCTCGCGCTCGTCCCCGCGGCGCTGCGGATCGACATCGAGCGCCTCGGCGCCCAGCTCCACCGCGAGCTCGAGCTCGCGACCGAGGCGGAGATCGACGGACTCTTCCGCGACTGCGAGCCGGGCGCGCTTCCGGCGCTCGGCGCGCCCTGGGAGATCCCGACCGTCTACGATGACACCCTGCGCGCGCTCCAAGACGTCTACTTCGAGGCCGGAGGTCATGGCGAGGTCGTCCGCATGCGCGGGCAGGACTATCTCGAGCTGCTCGCAAACGCCTTGCACGGCGCCTTCAGCGAGCCCGCCTCTTCGGACCGGCGGCGGACCCACGATTGGAGACTGATGAGCGCGTCCGTCCGTTAGGCGGCGCGCGCAGCCAGGAGATCAACGAACGAACGAACGCAGCGCAGGAGGCCCCACCGCATGACGCTTTCACCGACGCTCGCCGAGTATCTCTCGCGTCACCGCGTGCCCTACGCGCTCCAACACCACATGCATTCCTTCTGCAGCCTCGAGACCGCGCACGAGGCGGGCGTCGACGAGGAATGCGTCGCGAAATCCGTCGTGCTGCAGGACGAACGGGGCTTCGTGCTCGCGGTGCTGCCCGCGTCGCGGCGGCTCGAGCTCGATCGGGTGCGCGAGGAGCTCGGACGCGCGCTCCATGTCTCGCGCGAGCACGACATGGTGCGGCTCTTCCCGGACTGCGAGCGCGGCGCCGTGCCGCCGATCGGGGCGGCCTACGGAATCCCGACGGTCCTCGACGCGAGCCTCGAGGAGCGCGACGAGATCTACTTCGAGGGCGGGGATCACGAGACGCTCGTCCGGATCTCCGGCGCCGCCTTCCTCGATCTGCTCGAGAACGCGACGGTCGCCGAGATCGCGTCCGAGAGCACGAGCCTGCTCGCCGCGCTCGCGTCCCGCGAACGCCTCAAGGGGCGGCTCAACGCGGTCGGGCGCGCGGTCGGATCGCCGGTCGGCTCCGGACGGCGCTGGATGGTGCGCGTGCGGCGGGAGCTGGCGGCGCTGTCGACGGTCCTCGACGAGCACATCGACGAGACCGAGCGGATCGACGGCGTCTTCAGCGAGATCCTCTCCGTCGCGCCGCAGCATGCCCGGGAGGTCGAGCGCCTGACCGGCGAACACACCGAGCTGCGCGCCGAATGCACCCGGCTCGAGAAGCTCGCCGACGACGGCGCGAGCGCGCTCTCGCTGCGCTACCGGGTGCACCAGCTGCTGCGCCGCTTCGAGGAGCATCGCCATCGCGGCGCGGATCTCGTGTTCGAGGCCTTCGGCGTCGACCTCGGGGGCGAGTAGTCGGAGGGCGAGCCGGCGACTCGCGAAACGACGCGTTGGCGAGGCCGGGCGGCTTTGCGCCGGCGGGGTCGGCGTTCGTGAGGCGCCTCAGAGCCGGGCGCCGGCCGCCGCCTTCCCGGCGCGCCGGCCGAAGAAGCTGCCGTCGCCGAGCGAGAGCCCGCTGCTATAGCCGCCGACGGCGAGACCCGAAGTCGAGCGGCCCGCGCCGTAGAGGCCGCGCATCGGCCGGCCCTCCGGATCGAGGATGCGGCCGTCGACGTCGGTCGCGAGGCCGCCGAGGGTGAAGACGGCATAACGCGCGCTCTCGACGTTGCAGTCGATCGCGGCGTAGGGCGCCTCGAGCAGCGGCTGGAGATAGGGCTCGCGCTTGCCGAAGAGCGGATCGACGCCGAGGACGGCATGCCGGTTGAAGAGCTCGATCGTCGACTCGAGCGCGCCGGCGGGCAGGCCGAGCTCCTGGCCGAGCTCGGCCGGCGTCTCTCCGACGGCGCAGACCTCGAACCCGTACTCGGGCTTCACGAAGATCGCGTCGTCGACGATCAGCCAGCAGTGGCCGTCCTGTCGCAGCAGGGCGGCGTCACCGAGCCGGCCGTAGTAGGCGTCCTCGTTGATGAAGCGCTGGCCCTTCGCGTTGACGAGCAGGCCCCGCTTGAGGTCCCAGGGCTGGGTCACCGGCAGCGAGACGGAGACCTTGTCGAGATGGCGCGTGCCGGCGCCGGCGGCCATCCCGAGGCGGATGCCTGAGCCGTCGTCGCCGTCGGCGGCGACCCGCATCTGGCATTGACGGGCCTCGGGGCGATAGGCGTCGAGCATCGTGTCGTTGAGGACGAAGCCGCCGGTCGTGAGGATGATGCCGCCGCGGGCGCGCACGAAGCGGGACTTTCCGAAGGTCTCGAGGCGCGCGCCCGTGATCGTGCCGTCGCGCTCCTGGACGAGGGCGCTGCAGATCGTGTTGAACGCCTGGGCGGCGCCACTGTTCGCGACGGCCTGGCAGAGCGAGCTCATGACTTTGTGGCCTGCGGCGCCGGGGACGGCGGCGACGTGGCCGCGGGGCGCGGGCTTCGCGAGGTCGCGGAAGGGCGCGACGTTCTCCGACCCGGACCAGACGAGGCCGTCGTCGGTCGGCGGCTCGCCGGACTGGCCGTAATAGAAAGTGTTCTTGTAGGGCACGCCGTTCGCGACGAGCCAGTCGAAATGCTCGACCGTCCCGTTGCAGTAGGCCTCGAGCTTCGCCTCGTCGTAGCCGAGGCCGACCGAGGCGCGCAGGTACTTGAACATCTCCTCGGGCGAATCCTCGAAGCCGCAGGCCTTCTGGAGCGCGGTCCCGCCGCCGAGGTAGATGACGCCGCCCGACATCGCCGAGGTCCCGCCGCCGCCGCCCGCGCGCTCGACGACGAGCGTCTTCGCCCCCGCTTCGACTGCGGAGAGCGTCGCCGAAGCGCCGGCGACGCCGAGGCCGACGACGAGCACGTCGACCGTTTCGTCGAAGGAGGAAATCGAGCCGGCGTCGAGGATCTCGGTCTGCATGGGTGCTCCGGAGGGAAGGCTCGCGTGCGCGGCCTGCGGCGAATCGATCGAGGTCGCCGGGCGCGGCCTGGCCTGGGCCCGGGTCGGGCAGGTCCGCGACGGCTCCGGCGACGATCCCGGTTGGATAGCGCGCCCGCGGCGCGGCGTCAGAGGCGCGGCTTCAGAGGCGATAGCCCCCGTCGACGCCGATCAACTGGCCGGTGATCGGATAGCCGGCGTCCGAAGCGAGCAGGACGACCAGCGCGCCGAGCTCTTCGGGGGCGAGGATCCGCCGCTGGGCGCTCTCCGCTTCGGCCCGCTTGCGGGCGGTCGCTGCGTCGACGCCCTGGGCGGCGCCGAGCTGCTCGAAGGAGACGAGGTCGGTCGCCGTCCAGCCCGGACAGACGCAGTTGACCGTGATGCGGTGGCGCGCGAGATCGAGCGCGAGCTGCTTCGTCAGTCCGATCATGCCGTGCTTCGCGGCGGTATACGCGGGGCTCGCGGCGGCGTGCTTCGAGGCGCCCGACCCGATCATGACGACGCGGCCACGGCCGCGCGCGCGCATCGATGGCGCCGCGGCCCGGGTCGACCAGTAGGCCGAGGTCAGGTTGAGCGTCAGGTTCGCCTCGAAGCAGTCGTCGTCGCTCGAGAAGAGATCGGGGTTGCCGCCCGCCGAGCCGCCGACGTTGTTGACGAGGATGTCGACGCCGCCGAAGCGCGCGATGGCCTCGGCGACCGGCTTCGCCGCCTCGTCTCGGTTCATCGCATCGGCCTGCACCGCCACGACGTCGATCTCCTTCGCCGCCTGGTCGAGCTTTTCCCGGGAGCGGCCGGAGATCACGACCTCGGCGCCTGCGGCGCGCAGCGCCGTCGCGAGGGCGCGGCCGATTCCGCGCGAGCCGCCGGTGACGACCGCTACCCGGTCCGAGAGAACGCCCGTCGCGTCGTTCGCCAATGCTTCGACCCCCCTTCGTCTCGAGCCCGAAGCCGCCCCGGCACTCATGCCGCCTCGCCCCGCGTCAGTCGCGTGGATGCGGGACCGTCGGGGGCCACTCGCCGCCGCCATAGACCTCGAGCGCCGCACCGCTCACATAGGCGGAATCGCGCGCGGAGAGGAAGAGGCAGGCATGGGCGATCTCTTCGGGCTGTGCGAAGCGCCCGGCCGGGATCGCGCGCAGGATCTCCGCCCGTTCCGCGTCGCCGCCGAAATGGTCTCCCGTCAGCTCCGTCGCGACGAGACCCGAGACGATGCAGTTGACGCGGACCTTCGGCCCCCATTCGACGGCGAGCGACGTCGTCGCGTTCATGAGCCCTGCCTTCGCAGCGCCATAGGCCACGCTCTTCGGCGTCGGCCGGACCGAGCTGATGCTCACGATGTTGACGATCGCGCCGCCGCTCTCGCGGGCGACCATGTAGGGGTGGACCTGCTGCGAGAGCACGAGCGGCGCCTGCAGGTTCAGCTCGAGGATCTTCTGCGTCAGCTTCGGCGAAGCCTCGGCGCTCGCGACGGACGGCGCGCCGCCGGCGTTGTTGACGAGGACGTCGATCCCGCCGCTCGCCGCCGCGCAGTCCGCGAGCCAGGCCCGGGTCGCCTCGGGATCGCGCACGTCGATCGCCGTCGCCCGGATCGCCGGATGGAAAAAGGGCTCGTCGACCGGCCGTCGGCTGCAGGTCTCGACCCGAGCGCCCGCTTCGGCGAAAGCCTCGCAGATCTTCCGGCCGATGCCGCGGGAGCCGCCGGTCACGACGACGGTCTGTCCTGAGAAATCGAAACGCGTGCTGCCGGAACCCAAAACGACTCCCAACTCCCGTCCCCGACGATCGGCTCTCGCCGGCCGACCCGCCGGCCCGCCGCCGGCCCGCCGGGCCGATGCGAGCGCTCGGCGACGGCTCGAAGTCGACTAAATCTCGCAGGTTTGCGAATCTCGGCAACTCGCCCGACCAAAGCCCAGCAGAACTCGCCCGGCAAGGAGACAGGCATGCGCCCGAGCGGCTCGCCCATGAGCACGATTCCTCGGATCATCAGCGTCGACCACGTCGTCGAGCCGCCCCATATCTGGGACTCGCGACTGCCGGCGCGCTTTCGCGACAAGGGGCCGCGGGTCGTCTTGAAGCCGCGCGGGGTTCCGAAGCTCGTCGACGGCGTCTGGGTCGAGCGGCCGGGGGACGATGGTCCGCTCGCGGCGTGGTGGCATTACGAAGACCACATCTATCAGCTGCGGCTGATGATCGCGTGTCCGGGCCTGCCGCCCGAGCAGGTGAAGCCCATCGGCGTGACCTTCGACGACATCGCGCGCGGCTGCTGGGATCCGAAGGCGCGCATCGCCGACATGGATGCGAATCACGTGGAGGCGTCGCTCTGCTTCCCGAACTATCCGCGCTTCTGCGGCCAGCTCTTCAACGAACGCAAGGATCGCGAGCTCGCGAAGCTCTGCGTCGAGGCCTACAACGACTGGATGGTCGACGAGTGGTGCGGCCCGACCAACGGGCGGCTGATCCCGCTCTGCATCGTGCCGCTCTGGGACGCCGAGCTGGCGGCCGCGGAGATCCGGCGAAACGCCGCGCGCGGCGTTCGGGCGGTCGCCTTTTCGGAGCTGCCCGCCTGGCTCGGGCTGCCTTCGCTGCATACCGACTACTGGAATCCCTTCATCCGCGCCTGCGAGGAGACGGGAACCGTCATCTGCATGCACATCGGTTCGGGGACGAAGACCGTCAGCACGTCTTCCGACGCGCCGACGATCATGTCCTCCAACCTGATCGCCTGCAACAGCGTCGCCTCGATGCTCGACTGGATCTTCTCGGGCAAGCTCGCGCAGTTCCCGAACGTGAAGCTGATGTACGCCGAGTGCCAGATCGGCTGGATCCCCTACTTCATCGAGCGGGCGGACGATACCTGGCAGACCCATCAATGGGCGCAGAACGAGTTCCGATTGCCGGAGCCGCCTTCGCACTACTACCGCCGCAACGTCTACAGTTGCTTCTTCAAGGATACGGTCGGCATCGACCTGATCGAACGCGTCGGCCTCGACCAGGTCATGTTCGAGACCGACTATCCGCATCAGGACGGCACGTTCCCGAACACGAAGCGGACCGCGGAGCAGCTCTTCGGCCATCTGCCCCAGGATCAGGTCGACAAGATCGCGCGGGGCAATGCGATCGAGTTGTTCGGTCTCGCGCTCTAGACGGGGTCGTCCCGGCCCGGCTCCTGCCCGGGCCTCCCCGAGGCGGATCCGCCCAGGCATCGCGCCAGGAGAAGTTCGTTTGCCGCTCTCGCTTCCCGATTTCAATCTCACGCCGGAGCAGGTCGAGTTCCGCGACACGCTGCGGCGCTTCTTCGAGGCGAACGCGCCGATGGAGCAGACGCGTCGCGTGATGGCGTCCGGCGACGGCCTCTCGCGGGCGCTCTGGGAGAAGGCAGGGGCCGAGCTCGGTCTGGTGGGAATCGCGATGCCCGAGGCGCTGGGCGGGCAGGGCTTCGGTCTGAAGGAGCTCGGGATCGCGCTCGCCGAATGCGGGCGCGCGCTCGCGCCGCTCCCGCTCTTCTCGGCGGCGGCGCTCGCGGGGCGGGTCGTCGCGCGGGTGCTCGAGGCGAGTGGCGGAAAAGCGCAGGACTGGCTCGGTCCGCTCGCCGCGGGTCGGATCGCGACGCTCGCCTGGCAGGAGGACGGCGGCCCGGCGGATCCCGCGCGAACGCGCCTCGAGGCGAAGCCATCCGGGGCCGGGCATCGGCTCTCGGGCGAGAAGCGGATCGTGCTCGATGCGGCCGCAGCCGAGCGGTTCTTCGTCGTGGCGCGCGTGCCGGGGAGCGAGGGCGGCGAGGGGCTCGGCCTCTTCGCGGTCGACGCGGGCGCCGCCGGAATGACGCTCGAACGGAGCGAAGCCTTCGATCCGACCCGCACGCTCGCGACGCTCCGTTTCGCGAACGTCGAGGCGCAGCCCGTCGGCGCGCCCGGCGCGGACGGGCCGGCCATCGGCCGGGGGCTCGAGGAGGCGACGGTCCTGCTCTGCGCCGAGCAGGTCGGCGGGATGCAGCGCGTGCTCGAGGCGGCCGTCGACTACGCGAATGCGCGGCATCAGTTCGGACGGCCGATCGGCTCCTTCCAGGCGATCAAGCACAAATGCGCCGACATGCTGATCGACTTCGAGGCGTCGCGCACCGCCGTCGAAGCGGCCATCGAGGCCTGTGACGCGGACGATTCCGAACGCACGCTGCTCGCGTCGGTGGCCAAGGCGCAGTGTGGCCCCGCGTATGTCCGGATGGCGATCGAGAACATGCAGATCCAGGGCGGCGTCGGGTACACCTGGGAGTACGACGCCCATCTCTACTACCGGCGTGCCCAGGCCGCCGAGCTGCTGCTCGGTTCGGCGAGCGAGCATCGCGATCGCGTCGCGCGGTGCGTCGCCGCGGCGGAGGCGGGGCGAGCAGCGGGCGCGGCCGCGGTCGGCGGGGCGCGCGCGGCGGGCGCAGCGGGAGCACGATCATGAGACGAGCCGATACGCCGGAAGAGGCGGCGTTCCGAGCCGAGGCCCGCGCCTGGCTCGAGGCCAATGCGAAGCGGCGGCAGGGACCGGGCGACTGGTCGCTCGGCCCGCGCGATCACTCTTTCGAGGCGGAGCAGGAGTACTGGGACAACATGAAGGCCTGGCAACGTCGGCGCTTCGACGGCGGCTGGGCGGCGATCACCTGGGCCCGCGAGCACGGCGGTCGCGGCGGGACGCCGGCGCAGGCGATCCTGTTCGCGGAGGAGCAGGCCGCGTTCGATGTCACGAGCGGCTACATCGATGCGGCGGTCGGTCTCGTCGGTCCGGCGCTCATCCAGTACGGCACGCCCGAGCAGCGCGAGCGGTTCCTGAAGCCGATGCTGCGCGGCAACGAGATCTGGTGTCAGCTCTTCAGCGAGCCGGAGGCAGGATCGGATCTCGCGGCGGTGCGGACGCGCGCGGTCGTCGACGGGGACGATCTCGTGATCAACGGGCAGAAGGTCTGGACGACGAGCGCCCAGCACGCCGATTGGGGCTTCATCGTCTGCCGGACGAACCCCGACGTCCCCAAGCACGACGGCATCACCTTCGCTCTCGTCGACATGCGCCAGCCCGGCGTCGAGGTCCGGCCGCTCGTGACGATGAAGGGCGACCGCCATTTCAACGAGGTGTTCTTCGAGGACGTGCGGACGCCGCTCGCCTACGTCGTCAACGGGCTCGAGCGCGGCTGGCCGGTCACGACCTTCGTCCTGATGAACGAGGGCGCGAACATCGGGACGACCAGCCAGGGTCGCACGCGCGTCGGCGATCTCGTCCTGGATGCCGTCCGGAGCGGTCGCTTCGAAGACGGCGTCGTGCGCGAGAAGCTCGGCGCGGGATACGTCGAGGAGCGCGTGCTCGAGCTGCTCCAGGACCGGCTCAAGCGGGCGATCCTCGACGGCCGCCGTCCGGACGTCGACGGATCGGTGCTGAAGGTCTTCACCGCCGAGAGCGGCCACCGCAAGGCCGAGCTCGCAGCCTGGCTGCAGGGCGGACTGGGAATGCTGGCAGGGGCCTCGGCGCCGATGCAGGGGATCTGGCAGGACAGCCTGCTCGCCCGCGGCGCGATGACCGTCGGCGGGGGAACCGTCGAGGTTCATCGCAACGGACTCGGCGAGCGTGCGCTCGGCCTGCCGAAGGAGCCCCGCTTCGATCGCGATCGCCCCTTCAAGGATCTCCGCGTGAGCGGCTAGGCGCGCTCCGTTCGCGCGGCGCAGGCGCGCAGCTGCGCCGAGCGCGCGTTCGGCGGTCCGTCGCGAGCGACATCGCCGACTTCGCACCGCATCGTCTCGAATCGTCCCGAATCGTCCCATATCGCCCAGGAGGAAACCCCGATGTCCGAAGCCCATACGCCCGCCGCCGTCCGCCCCGCGCTCTCGCTCCAGCCGCCGAACTTCGCCGCGAAGGACCCGGGGATCGGCGGTTGGCGCCATCTCTTCGACCAGGCGCGCGGCGCCGACGCGGCGGGCATCGACCGCCTCGTCGTGTCCGATCACGTCGTCCTCGGCGAAAATCTCGAAGCCTACGGCGATCCCAAGACGGGGGGCACGAAGGGCGGCGTCCAGCCGACCGGGCCCGACGGGCAGTGGCTCGATCCGATCGTGCTGCTCTCGATGTGGGCCGCGATCACGAAGCGCACGCGCTTCCTGACGGGCATCCTGATCGCACCGCTGCGCCGCCCGGCGACGCTCGCGAAGCAGCTCTCGACCCTCGACGTCCTCTCGGAGGGCCGTCTCGACATCGGGGTCGGCGTCGGCTGGCAGCGCGAGGAGTACGAGGCGAACGGCATTGAATACGACGGCCGCGGCAAGCTGCTCGACGAGACCCTCGAGATCTGCCAGACGCTCTGGCGCAACGAGTCGGCGAGCCATCAGGGCCGGATCGCGCGCTTCGAGCGGATCCATGTCAACCCGAAGCCCGTCCATCCCTGCGGCGTGCCGTTCTGGATCAGCGGGACGCTCAATCCGAACGTGCTGCGCCGGATCGTGAAGTACGGGAGCGGCTGGATTCCGTGGGGTCCCGACGGGATGAACCCGATCGAAGGCCTGAAGAAGATCCGCGAAGAGCTCGTCAAGGCCGGACGCAGCGCCGAGGGCTTCGAGGCGACCAGCTACATCCAGGTTGCCTACACGAGCGAGAAGAACGGCGCGAGCAAGCAGATCGACGTCGAGAAGACGATGGCCCATGTCCCGGCGATGGTCGCGGGAGGGCTCACGGATCTGCGCATCACCCTCGATCTGCCGTCCAGCCAGGCCGCCGTCGAGGACCTCCTGACCCCGTTGGTCCAGGCCTTCCGCAAGGCCGCCGGAAGACGCTAGGCGAACCCGCCGGGCCGGCGCCGAAACGCCGGCCCGCGCGCGCTCAGTCGAGGGCTCAGTCGAGGGCTCAGTCGAGGGCTCAGTCGAGGGATCAGTCGAGAAAGTCCGGCGCTTCCTTCAGAAGGACGTCGTACAGGGGCTTGAAGCTGATCTGTCCGGTGCCGTGACGGCCGACGAGGTCGGCGGTCTGCTTGGCGTTCGCCGGGTCGATCGGGATCGGCCGGCCGGCGGCCTCGGCGAGCAGCTGGGCCTGGCAGCTGCGCTCCATCGTGATGAACCAGAAGGCGGCCTCGTCGACCGTGTGGCCGACCGTCAGCAGTCCGTGGTTGCGCAGGATCACGGCCTTCGACTGCCCGAGCGCCGCGGCGATGCGGTCGCCTTCGCCGAGGTCGGTCACGACGCCGGTATAGTCGTCGAAGAGCCCGTGGTCCTGATAGAACGCGCAGGCGTCCTGCGTCAGCGGGTCGAGCAGGCGCCCGAGGGTCGACCAGGCCTTGCCGTACAGCGAATGGGCGTGCGCGGCGGCGACGACGTCGGGGCGGGCCTTGTGGATCCGCGAATGGATCGCGAAAGCGGCCTGGTTGAGCAGACCCTCGCCTTCGAGGATCTTGCCCGAGTCGTCGACCTTGATCAGATCCGAGACGCACATCAGCTTGAAGGAGCGTCCGGCAGGATTGACCCAGAAATGCGTCGGATCGAAGGGGTCGCGCGCCGTGATGTGGCCCGCGAGTCCCTCGTCGAAGCCGAGGCGGCCGAAGATGCGGAGCGCGGCGGCGAGCTTCGTCTTGCGCTCGACGAGCTCTTCCCAGGGCGTTCGGGGCGCGGCGCTCAGGAAGCTCTTCATCGCTTCCTTCATTTTCTCGTCACCCGTCTTCTGGTCACCCGTCATGGCAGCTCCTTTCGGGCGTGGGCCGGTCCGGCCCGATTGCGCTTCGATCATCGCTCGCTTTCGCCGGATTGCCAGGGCGGACGCTGCGCGCGGTAGGCGGCGAGCCGGGCCGCGAATGCACCGAGCGATCCGTCTTCCCCGAGTGCGCGCAGGCGAGCGATCGCGCGCGTTTGGGCGTCGGTCGCTTCGTCCCATTGCGCGGCGCTCGTGAGGGCTGCGGCGAGGGTTCCGAGCACGATGGCGTGCTCGGGCATGCGCTGCTCGGCACGGCAGGCGAGGGCGACGGCGCGATCGGGATCCCGCAGCTTGGGGTCGGCGCTCGCGGTCCGGATCCACGCGAGATTGTTCGCGACCTCCCAGTCGTCGGGATCGAGCGCGAGCGCTCGCTCGTAGGCCTCGGCCGAACGATCGGGCTCGCCTCCGGCGTCCGCGCGCACGCCGCGCGCCGCCCAGACGAGCGCCGGCGCAGCGCCGTCGCGCGCGGCGCGTTCGATCTCGGGGGGGGCGGCATCGAGCTGTCCGCTCTGGAGCAGGGCGGTCGCCCAGACCAGGCGCGTTTCGCCCCAGTCCGGGCGGATCCGCAGGGCCTCGACCAGATGCCGGGCGCCCCCTTCGCGATCGCCGGCCTGCCAGAGGCTCACGCCGAGATAACGGTGGGCATGTGCATTGTCCCGGGTCGCGCGCGTCGCATGGGAGAAGAGCGTGATCGAGTCCCGCCAGACGCCGACCTGCGCGCGGGCGAGCAGGGCGAACGCGAGCAGGACGAGCAAGCCGGCGGAGCGGGCGACCCAAGGCCAGGGGGCTGCGAGGGGGAGCGCCGCGGATCCGGGACCGTCGGCGCCTGTGGTGCGTCGCCGGATCCGGGCAGCGAGCGCGTCGGGCAGCGCGAAGACGACGATCACGACGAGCCCCGTCTGCGCGATGTAGACATAACGATCGGCATGCGCCTGACCGCCGACGCGGACGAGCCCGATCATGGGAACGAGCGTCAGGAGGAACCAGAGCCATCCCATCGTGAAGGCGGGATGGCGCTTCGCGACCGAGAGCGAGAGGGCCGTCGCGACGATGACGGCTGCGAGGGCCGCGTAAGTCGGTGGAGACCAGAGGACGAACTCGGCCGGAAAGGGATGGAAATACGCGAGGTCGACGGGCCAGAGGCTCTCGACGACGTAGATCGCATAGGCGCGGCCCGCATTCAGGAGCCGCGCGGGGAGCGGGGTCTGCGCCGTGGCATTGGCGCCGGCCGCGGTCTGGGCCGCATGCGTGACGATCGCGACCGCGGCGGCGGCCAGCAGGAGCGGCGTCTTCTCGAGCAGTGCGCGCCGGACGTCCGCTCGCGTTCGGAGACGGCCGAGGGGCCAGTAGTCGAGCAGCAGCAGGGTGAGCGGGAGGGTGACGGCCGTGGGCTTCGAGAGCGGGGCGAGCGTGCCCAGCAGGAAGACGAGGGAGTAGGACGGGCATCGGCCGGCCCGCGCTGCGCGTGGATAGGCCGCGAGCGTCGCCATCCAGAAGACGCCGGCGAGCACGTCCTTGCGCTGCGAGATCCAGGCGACCGATTCGACGTGGATCGGATGGACGGCGAAGACCGCGGAGAGGCCGGCGCTCGCGCCCCAACGTCCGGTCAGCCGTCCGAAGGCGAGGAAGAGGAGCAGGCTCGCGATCGCATGGAGGCCGACGTTGGTCAGTGCGTAGGCGCCGGGATCGGGGCCATGGATCGCGTCGCTGACGACGAGCGAGAGGGAAGTGAGCGACGACCAGTTGCTGTTCTCGGGCTCGCGAAAGGCGCGCACGAGATCGTCGAGGTCGAAACGGCCAGCGAGATTCGGATTCTCGAAGACGTAGTCCGAGTCGTCGAAATCCATGAACGCATGACTTCGCACGCCGGGATAGACCCAGAGCGTGACGAGCAGGTCGCGGCGGCGATCAGTCCGCGAGACCAGGCCTGCGTTCGGTCGTGCTTCGAACCCGGATCCATCGGCGGCAGGATAGAGACCCGGATCCCGGCCGCGGCTCCGGTCGCGCGCCGTCGCTCGTCCGATCGGGATCCGATAGGGTTCCGCGGCCGCGCGCTGCGGCCGTGTCGGCGATGCGCCCGGGGCCCGCGCAGTCCCGACGCCGCGCTCGGGCCCGAGAGGATCCATCGCTGCGATGCTGAAGCTGCATCACGTACCCGGTGCCCGTTCCTGTCGCGTGATCTGGCTGCTCGAGGAGCTCGGCGGCATCGACTACGCGGTCGAGACCTATCGTCTCGGCGATCCGCGGCTGCGCGCGCCCGAGTACCGCCGGCTCAATCCCGCCGGCAGGGTCCCGACCCTCGAAGACGGCGACGTCGCGTTCTTCGAGTCGGGCGCGATCGTCCAGTATCTGCTCGAGCGACACGGTCGCGGGCGTCTCGAGCCGGCGGTCGACTCCCCCGCGCGCGGGCCCTATCTGCAGTGGATGCACTGGTCCGAAGCGTCGCTCCTGCCGCCGCTCGGCCAGATCAACGCCCACAGATTCGTGCTCCGGGAGGCGGACCGGATTCCGCAGGCCCTCGAGCTCGCGCGGCGCCAATTCGCGAAGGCCCTCGCGCAGCTCGCGGAGGCGCTGATCGATCGCGACTACCTGGTCGAGGATCGCTTCACGGCATCCGATCTGATGGCCGGCTACGGCATCGCCCTCGCGCGCATGGTCGGCGAGCTGCCGCCGGTCTCCCCGGCGCTGCACGCATGGTTCGACCGGCTC
>CAZFKD010000002.1:0-31884 GCA_964519695.1 uncultured Spirochaetaceae bacterium | reverse complement strand
AAGCGCGCGAGCCGCTCGGCATCCAGTACCGCGAGGGCAACGTCGTCGGCCTCGACCTCGATTCGGAGAGCGTCGATCTCGTGCTCGCCGTCTTCGTGTTCAGCTACATGACCTGCGACGAGATGGCACGATCGTTCCGCGAGGTCCGGCGCGTGCTGGACGACGGCGGGCGCTTCGTCTTCGCCGTCCCTCATCCGTGCCTTCCCTTCATGCGCGAGCAGCGTCCGCCCTTCTTCTTCGACACCCGCGGCCAGGGCTATTTTTCGGGCCAGGACGGCCGCTTCGAAGGGCGGATCGACTGCGTCGACGGGCGCTCGCTGCCGGTCGGCCTCGTCCACAAGCCGCTCGAGCAGTACTTCGACGCGCTCGCGGGCGCGGGATTCGAGCGACTGCCGACCGTGCGGGAGCTCCGCGTGCAGGACGCGCATCTCGCCGAGCATCCCGACCTCTTCCGGCCGATCGCCGACGTTCCGCTCCACCTCGGGTTCCGGGTGGAGGTCTAGATGGCGACCCCTCGCAGCCGCGCCGACGTCCCGATCGTCGTCCTGCGGAGCAACGACTGCTGCTTCCTCGGAATCGCGCGGGGCTGCGCCGCGGCCGGTCGGGCGATCGTCCCGATCGTCTTCGACTGGCAGGGATCGGGTCCCTGGTATTCCGAGCAGTCGAACGCCGTGAACGAGCCGCTGCGGATCCCGAATCCCTATCAGGCGCCCGAGCAGGCGCGGGATGCGATGATCGAGATCGGCCGTCGGCTTTTTGCAGAATGGAACGAGCGCCTGATGATCGTTCCGAGCAGCGACACCAACTTGATGTTCCTGCTCGACCACTACGCGTCGCTGTCGCCCTATTTCCGTCTCGCGGGCGACGCGCGCTTCGACGCCGCGCGGATGGACGTCGTCCGGAAGGACTCGGCCGCCGAGCGCATGGGCGCCGCGGGCGTCGCGATTCCGCGAACCTGGGCCTGTCTGAAGACTTCGGACATCGAGTCGATCGCGGACGAGGTGCGATATCCCTGCATCTACAAGCCCGTCGTGAAGGACTACGGACAGACATTCTACGCGCAGCATGGCGGCCTGAAGGCGATCGAATGCCGGGATCGCGACGAGCTCGTCGAACGCCTCGAAGACGAGCTCGAGCGGGGATTCGAGCTCGTCGTGCAGGAGAAGGTCCTCTTCGCCTCCAACGAGGAGGAGATCCCGTTCTACCTCTACGCCGACCGCAGCCACCGGATCCGGATGGCTGCAACGGGCATCAAGGAGAAGATCCAGCCCTTCCCGTACGGCACCGCGACGGTCCTGCGGCTCTCGTGGCACGAGGAGCTCCTGCCGCTCGCGCAGCAGGTCGTCGACTCCCTCGCCTGGCGCGGCATCCTGATGATCGAGTTCATTCGCGACTCCGCCGACGGGCGCTGGAAGGTGATCGAGGTCAACGCGCGGCCCTGGCTCTGCGTCGACTTCTATCGTCGCTGCGGACTCAACTTCCTCGACATGCTCTACCGGGATTGGCGCGGCGAGCTGTCGGACGGGCAGGACGTCGTTCGGCCGGATGCCGAGACGCTCGCGGCCTCCCCGGTCCACATCAGTCTTCCGGCCGCTCTTTCTCCGGATCTCGACGCGCTCGGAAGGGCGCCGACAGTGCGCGACGTCGTCTCCTGGATTCGCCGCATCGACGGACGGCGCAGTCTCACCTTCCTCGATCCAGCGGACCCGCGACCGGGGCATGCCGAGCTGTACGCGCTCGCCGATCGATACGAACTCGACCGCGAAGCGCTCGTCGCGGAGGTCTGTGAGGTACTCGGTGGCGACTGACGACCTCCACTCGCACGCGTCGAGCGTCCCCTACCGGCCGCTCATCTCGGTCGTGATCCCCGTCTACGGGTCGGCCGGCTCCCTCGAAGAGCTGCGACGACGACTCTCCGAGGCACTCGAGAAGATCACTCCCCATTGGGAGGTCATCTTCGTCGACGACTGCTCCCCCGACGATGCGTGGCGCCATCTCGAGCGGTTCGCGGCGGACGACTCGCGGGTGCGGATCTTTCAGCTGATGCGCAACCGCGGCCAGCAGCGAGCCGTCTTGTACGGACTCGGCGTCGCCGAAGGCGATCACGTCGTGACCATGGACGACGATCTCCAACACCGCCCCGAGGAGATCGCCCGACTGCTCGAGGCGCTCGAACGGACGGGCGCCGACGTCGTCGTCGGCCGCTACCGCGCGAAGCGCCACGGGCCGCTGCGCAGGCTCGCCACACGGGTCGTGAAATGGCTCGCCGAGCGGACCGTCGGAGTTCCCCCGGCGCTCTCGCTGACGAGTTTCCGAATCATGCAGCGCGAGGTGGCCCACGCCGCCGCCCGGATCCGGCATGCGAACCCGGTCGTGGGCTATCTGCTGTTCTCGGTGACGCGGCGCATCGTGAACGTCGATGTCGAGCACGATCCGCGGGCCGTCGGCGCGTCGACCTACTCGCTCGGCGACCTCGTCGCCTATTTCTCCTGCATGGTCGTCGACTACTCCGACTGGCCGCTGCGCGCCGTGAGCGGGACGGGCATTCTGCTGTCGCTCGGAAGCTTCGGCGGCGCGTTCTACTACTTCGGAAGCTGGCTCGCCGGCTCGATCCGGGTCGACGGCTTCGCGACGATCGTGATCCTGCTGACCTCGCTGTTCGGATTCGTCCTGATCGGCCTGGGCGTCATCGGGAGCTATCTCGTTCGCGCCCTGCGACAGAACGGACCGGATTCGATCGTGACGATCCGGACCCGCCCTTCCAGCTCGAGCCGGGTCCCGTCCCATGATGGTGCGTGAGCGGCTCCGCGACGCTCTCGCCCCGACACGCACGCGTGGCTTTCGTCTCCTGCTCCGAGTGGTCGGCCTGCTCGCACTCGTGATCTACCTGGCGTTCGACACCGATCTCGTGTCGGGGAGCCTGGCGTCGCTCACCGATGCGCGGCCCACCTGGCTGCTGGCGGGCGTCACGCTCCAGGTCGGGGCCCTATTCGCTTCGGCGCTCCGCGTCCGACTGCTGCTGCGCTCGATCGGCCGCACGATCCCCGATCACGTGCTGGCGCTCGACGCGGCGAAGGCGGTCGGACTCGGCGCCTCCCTCGCGATCGGCGCAGGCGAAATCTATCGGGTCGGGCGCCTGCGAGCGGAGGGCGTCGACTTTCTCGCCGCGGGCCTCGTCGTCGCCGCCGACCGGGCGATCGGGACGCTGGCGATCCTGGCCACGGGACTCGTCGGTCTCGCGACCGTCGGCCGCGTCGTCACGGGCATCCCGATTCCCGCCCCAGTCGCCCTCGCCGTCTCCGCCGCCGCATGCGGCCTGGCGATCGCATTCGGAAGCCGATGGGTCCCGGGCGCCTGGCGGGAGGCGTTGCCGATCGGGCGCGATCGTGGCGAGATCGTCCTGCTCTCGTCGGTGTCTCTCGTCGTGCTCGGGCTCTGGATCGGTTCGATCGTCGCGCTCGCGCGGTCGGTCGGCATCAGCGCCTCTCCCGGCGCCCTCGCATTCGCGGCGTCGTGGGTGACGATCGCGACGCTCGTCCCCGTCACGATCGGCGGAGTCGGCGTTCGCGAAGCCGGCTATGCGGTCCTGCTCATGCCCTACGGTGTCGACCGCACGGATGCCGTCGCGCTCGGGCTGATCCAATACGGTGGGATGCTCGCCGTCTCCGCGCTGGCGTGGCTGCTTGCGCCGGCCGTCGACACTGCGCCCAGAGAGGCGCCGGCCGGTGACCTAACGGATCGATCTCGGCTGCGCTGAGCCCGCACGTCCGACGCGAATCAGGACTTCCCAGCCTCCGACGAACCGCCAGAGGCGTCCCGTTCGGGCCGGCCCGATCCCGCGGATCCGCTGCTCGATCCGCGCCGGAATCTTCGCGAGATGGGCCACCACCGTCCGCATCGGCGAGCTTCGCAGCGACGTCTCGACGATCGACGGTCGCGAGAAGACCACCGACCCCGACGAGCCATGACGCTCCATGAATCCCTCCCAGAAGTCGGGCCCCAGGTCGTGGAGATGACGCGGCCATTTGACCCGGTATCCGGGAACGACTCGCGCGAGTGGGCTGTCCCAGGGCGTTCGCGCGTAGAAGAGCGCGCCGTCCGCGGCCCGCGCGAGCAGGCAGCGGATCGTCGCCGCCGGCTCGACGAGATGCTCGAGGACGGCGCTGGCGAGAATCACGTCGTGGAGCTCGGCCGAAGACTCGAACGTCTCCGGATCGACGAAGCGCTGATGCGGCGCGGCGTTCGCCGGGTAGATGTCCACGATGGTGCAGCGGATCTCGCCGCGATGACCGCCCTCGATCAGGGCGTCGCGCACCGCCGACGAGAGCGCTCCCTGGGCACCGCCGTAGTCGAGGATCGACAGCGTGCGATCGCGATCGAAGCGCGCGCCCGAGACGACGGAGCGCGCGCACCGCCGCGCCAGCGCGGTCTCGGAGACGAGCGACGAGCGATAGCTGCGCGGGTCGTAGAGCGCGCGGAGGAAGGCGTCGGTCGGCATCCGATCGGCGCTCTGGGCGTGACAACGGCGGCATTCGACGAGCTGGACGAGCGGGTCCGTCTGCAGGACGAGGACCGGGCGACGAGCCGGATCCGGCGCGCCGCAGAGCGGGCAGGCCCCAGCGCGGCCTCCCAGCGAAATCTCCGGAACGGTGCGTACGGCTTCCATGCCCGAGCCTCGCCCGCTAGTCGAGCTTCTTGAAGATGGTGACGAGGCCCGAGAGCCGGCCCGCGAGCGAATCCTGACGGAACGGGACGTGCGGATCGACGTCGTCGACGCCGTGCACGGTCGTCGTGTCGTAGATGACGATGTCGCCGGCCTGGCAGTGATCTTCGTAGGAGATGCGCTCGTCGCCCACCATCGCGAACCCCCCCCCGACCTCGAAATCCACGCCTTTCTGGCTCAGCAGAACGAGCGGCTGGAAGAAGCCGCCGAGGCCGTTCTGCTCGTAGACGGACGGCAGCACCGTGTCGCGATGATCGACCATGAAGCCGCCGCCGGCCGGAAAATGGTGGATGCGGGAGGCCGTCCATGCGCGTTCGCTCGGATCGTCGATCGCGTAGTCGATCGGGTGGTCGCCGAGAAGGTTCCGGACCTGCGCGACCTTCCGGAAGATCTCGCGCATGCCGAAGACGTCCTCGTCCCACATGGGAAGATAGAAACAGCGCATGAAGCGCGGCCGGTCGACGCCGCCATGGCGCGCGCGGCCGATCGACCACTTCTGGAAATTGCGGCGGACCTCGCTCGCGGATTCGCCCGTCGTGGCGCGGTCCGCGCCGACGTCGAAGTTGCGCTGCATCCGAGCTCGGGCGGCGGCGACCTCGTCCTTCGAAACCAGGTTCCGGATCCGCAGGAGATGGAATTCGTTCAGGCGCGCCATCAGCGCGTCGCGGTCGAGATCCTTGATGGAGCTCGCGTCGAGGGTCGCTTCGTCGAGAATGCGTCGATGGAGGTCGGACATACGACGTCGGACATCGGAAGGGAAGCGGCATTTCTTGAGCCGCGAGAAGGCAGCGAAGCGATCGGTCGCCGAGGCGACGGGCCGCCCGCGCAGACCGGCGCGACTCAGCGGGCCGGCGCGCCGGTCGTCGGGGCGTCGACGGGCGCGTCGCTTGCGGTGGCCGGCCTTCGCCGGACCCAGAAGAGAGACGCTTCCCGTTCGTCCGGCGCAAAGCGGCGCTGTCGGATCTCGTAGGACGGATCCGATCCGGCGGCCTGCACCAGGCGGACCACCTCCTCCCCGCCCATCGAGGCGGTGGAGAACGCCAACAGGAATTCGTCGGGATACGCGCGGATCGGCCGCCCGGCCTGGGGCGGGAGGTAGATCGGCAACACGTTCTCGGGCCGGACCTCGACGTATCCCATCATCGGGCTCGAGAGCATGTAGTCGAGGTCCCGCGAGACGAAGACGGGGAGCCCGCGCGGCGCGGCGGCGATCGCGTCGATCAGCTCGATCTGGCTCTGGTGGAAGGCGCGGTAGGCGTGGGAACGCTCGAGGATCGAGAATCCATCGGTGCGGTCGTCGTAGAGCGCACCGTCGAAGTTCACGAGCTGGATCGCGCAGCCGGCGACGAGTCCCGTGCGAAGCCACTCCGGCCGCGCGCGACCGGTCGCCACGATCACCACGGCTGCGACGGCGAAGGGCACGACGGGGACGAGATAGCGCGGGAGGAAGATCGTCTCGGCGAACACCGAAACGACGACCCCCAGCGCGAAGATCGGCGGCATCGCGAAACAGACGAGCCGTGCCCCGGTCCGGGCATCGAGTCCCGTTCGGATCGAGCGGAGAGCGGACCAGGGCAGCGTGCGTGCGCCGAACAGGGCCGAGAGGACGAGGGCCGCCGAGACGAGCAGGGCGACGTCGGGAATCGCGAGGAGACGTTCGACCAACACCGGAGCGAGCATCGCCGCGTCGCCCCAGCGTGGCCCCGAATACGGCGTCGCACCGAGCAGCCCCGGCAGGGATCGCAGCGCGACGAATGCGAGCATCATCGCCGCGAGCAGGGCGACCCGGACGCCTCGTCGCGGCCGGTTCGAGACGACCAGCAGCGCAGCGATGCAGAGGAAGATCGCGATTCCGGTGAGCTTGACGAAAAGGGCGAGGATGCAGAGCGCGACTGCCGCTCCCGGTCGGTCGTCCTGCCATTTCGCCCAGGCGACGACGCCCAGTGCCATCACCCACGACTCGGTGTACATCGCGCCGACCTGGACGAGGACGAGAGGCGTCAGGAGGACCAGGCCCGCCGACGCGAGCGCCGAGCGCGACTCGACTCCGGCGATCCGAAGCGATCTCGCGAAATGCGCGAGCGACCAGGCGACGAGCAGGAACGTCGAGAGATGAACGATCAGGAAAGTGGGCGCGGGCGCATGCGCCGCGTGCATGACCAGCGCGACGAACCAGGTGAACAGCGAGAGCGAATGGACGTTCGGCCCGCCCTGCCACCAGTTGGGCTGCTGCAGGAGCTGCCGGACGTCGAATCCGTGCTCGTGGAGGTAGATCGCCGGCGGGAAGACACCCATGGCGCTATCCCAGACCGGCGGCTCCCAGAGCGCGTGCGACTCGAGCAGCGCGATGAGCACGAACCAGACAGCCGTCTGCCCGGCGACCGGAAGAGCCAGCAGACGGGAAGCCCAATCGGCACGCGCGGCCAGGCGCGGAGCCTCGATCGACGGGATCGATTCGGTCGGGGTCCGGGTGCGATGCATCGATGACTCGTCGACCCCCGGGCTCGGAAGCGAATTCCGGAATTCGCCTCTTTCGAAGAGGCCTCCATCGGCCGAATGAATCGAGGGCTTGCAACTCCCATCGGCACGGACGGTTTCGGGCTGAACCCTCCCGCCACACCGACGGGGCGCGACGAGCAGATCGAGGGCCGCGACCGTCCGATGGCGCGGGCCGGGGAGCCGTTCTTGGAAGACGGGACGAATGCCGCACGTGCGGAGAAGAACGCCGCGGCCAGAGGCGGGGAGACGCATCGATCCTCCACCCGACCCTGGCTCGTCGCTGGGGCGATCGTCGCGGGCTGCCTTCTCTACGGCTTTCTCACGATGACGCCGGGGTTCGACACCAACGACGACCCCGCAATGCTCGCGATCTCGATCGGACTGTTCACGGACGGCATTCCCGACCCCCGTCTCGTCTACCAGTCCGCGCTCCTCGGGGCGCTCCTCGCCGGCTTCGCATCCATCGCTCCGGCATTCGACGCCTACTCCGCGCTCCAGTGGGCCGTCTGCATCGCCGGTTTCCTCACGATGAGCCATGTCCTGCTGCGACGCGACTCGAGTCCGTTCGGAATCGCGACCGTCGCGGTCGCGAACTCGATCTTCCTCCCGCCCTTCCTCTTCAATCTGCAGTTCGTCCAGACTTCGTTCGTCTGCCTGGCGACCGGGCTGGTCCTCCTGATCGATGCGATGCGGAAGACGCCGCCGGGATGGCGCGGGATGGCGTGGGCAATCGGCTGGATGCTCGTCGCATCGCTCTATCGCAGCGCGACGCTGATGGCTGCAGAGGCCACGATCGCGATCGTCCTCGTGCTCGCCGTCGCCGATCGAGCGCTCGACCGCGACCGGTCCGGTCTGCTTCGCGACGCTTCGATGCTCTCGGCTTTCGCGATCGTCCTCGCCGTCCTGGCCACGGGCGCGAGCGCACTCGAGCGCACGCTCTTCTATGCCGATCCGGGATGGCGGAGCTTCTACGACCATCTGGCGGACCGCCCCTACGTGCTCGAGAACTGGCCGCGCTGGATCGGTCTCGAGCGGATCGTCGGAACGCTTCAGCGCGAGCTCGGCGTGACGCCGGAGCAGTATTTCTCGATGGCGCTCTGGATCCCGATTTCGAGGGATGCGTATGCGATCGGGCGGTTTTCGGAGATGGCCGATGTGATTCGCGGAATCGACGTCGATCCTGCGGCCGTCCGCGCCATGCTGGGCACGTTGCTCGCCCTCGGGCGCGAGTTCTTCGCGAATGCAGCGCCCTTCCGCCTCTGCCTCTGGATCATCGGACTGATCGCGGTCCTCGGGACGCTCTCGAACGGCGCGCGGCGCACGCGGGCAATCGCACTCGGCCTCTTCTGGATCTCGGTTCCCTGCGCCTTCTGGCTGGCGATCGCGATCGTCTATCGGCCGCCTCCGCCGCGGGTCTGGATGTCGATCGTCGCACTGGCATTCTGGGGAAGCCTCGCCTGTCGAGCCGTACTCCCGAAGGCGCCCGAAGGGCTCGCCGAGCAGCGATTTCGCATGGGCATCCTCGGACTGGTCGCTCTCGCCCTCGCCCTCGCCGGACCGCTGCCCGTTCATGGAGTCATTCGGCACAATGCCCAGATCCGAGCCGAGCTCCGCGACGCCCATTGCCGGACGAGTCGGGAGCACGTCGCGATCTTCGAGGGTCTCCCGGAAGGCGCGCACGTCTTTCTCGCTCCGCAGGTCGTCAACGCGGAGTGCTTCATCCGGCCCTTCGATCGCGACTACCCGAAGGTCCTCACCGAGCGCGTCCACTCGTTCGGATGGCGGGTGCTGACGCCTCGCATCCACGAAACCCTGTTCGCCACCGACGAAGACCTGTTCGTCTCGATCTGCCGCAATCCGGCCAATATGTTCGTCGCGAATCCACCGACCCAGCGCGTCGTCGAGAGCTACCTGCGACGCCACAGGCCGGGGATCGTGCTCCGGCGCTACGCCGAGCACCTGCCCGAGACCATCCTCGCCTGCCGGACGACCGATCCGGGCGAGGCACCCGCCGATGCGGGGAGACGCCGCCCGTCGTGAGTCGTGCCGCTCGTGCCGGATCGACAGGCGGAGCTGCCGCAGGCGCGGGACGCCCGACTCGACCTCCAGAGTTCCCCCCACGACCGCCTTCTCTCTTGAGAAAAGATGGGGGTCGGCCGATTCGCCCCGGGATGTTCGGCAAGCACCTCGTCGAGCGCGGCCTGCTCTGCGAATCCGACCTGATCGAGGCCCTCGATCGGCAGGCGAGCATGCATGTATCGATCGGTCGACTCGCCTATCAGATGGGGCTCATGACGCTCGACCAGGTCATGAAGGTGCTCGATGCCCAGCGGGCGAATCCGGTGAAGTTCGGCGCCCTCGCCATCGAGCTCGGCTTCCTTTCGGTGGACCAGCTCGAGCAGCTGCTCGAGTCGCAGCGCGGCTCACGCGTGCCCCTCGGCCAGATCCTCGCGAGCCTCGGCTTCCTGAGCCCGGAGAAGCTCGACGAAGAGCTCCGGCTCTACCTCGGAAAAAAACGCGCCTAGCGCCGCTCGTTCCGTTAGCCTCCCGCGAACCGGCGCGATCTCCGCACGGCGACGCCCGAAGAGGCAGTGGAAAATGACGCTCGACATCGTGCTCTTCGATCTCGGCGGCGTGTTGATCGAGCTGGCGGACATCCAATCGATGGGGCGCTTCTTCGGCGACGAGCCCGAAGAGGACGTCTGGCGCCGCTGGCTCGCGTGTCCCTGGGTCCGCCGCTTCGAGCGGGGCCACTGCAGCCCCGACGCGTTCGCCCGCGGCATGGTCGAGAGCTGGTCGATGCGCGCGACGCCCGAGACCTTCCTCGACGCCTTCATCCGCTGGCCGCGCGGCCTGATGCCGGGAAGCCGCGCGCTCCCGGATCGCGATCGGCTGCCTCAGCAATACCAACGCGCTACACGCCGATCGACACGCCGCGGAAGAAGGCGTGTACGCCCTCTTCGATCACCGCTTCCTGTCCCACGAGCTCGGCCTCGTGAAGCCCGACCGCGAGATCTTCGAGCACGCGCTGGACGTCCTCGGCTGCCGCCCCGAGCGCGTGCTCTTCCTCGACGACAACGCGATCAACGTCGAAGGGGCCCGCGCGGCGGGGCTGCGCGCCGAGCGGGCGCGGGGCGTCGCCGAGGTCCGTGGCGCCCTCGCCCGACATGGGATCGAGCTCGGCGAGCCGAGGCCTCGCGGTCCCGGGAACGGCCCGGACTGACCAACGGGCTCTCGCAGACCGCCGGTCGAGGGCCCCTGCCCCCGCACGCGACCATCCCTCGTCAAAACCCCACGCCGAGCGCCCTTCATTGCCCCGCGGGCGTCCAGCATCCACTCCTGCGACCCAGTTCGCGTTTCCAGCACCGCCGGGCCGTGCGCCGATCTTCTGCGCGGCTATACAAGACGCTCCGTATCGTATATCGTGCGAGTCGCTCGAATCGAGCGTTTCCCGCCCGGTCCACCCCACTCGGAACGAGTCGTAGGAGTCACCCGATGGATTTCGATTTCTCCCCCGCCGAACAAGCCTTCGCCGACGAGGTCGACGCCTGGCTCGTCGAGAACCACGACCCCGTCGTCATGGATCACCACCGCGAGAACTTCACCCAGCTCTCCGACACCCCCGAGCGCCGCGCCTTCATGAAGAAGCTCGCCGCGAAGGGCTGGCTCGGCATGTCCTGGCCGAAGGAATACGGCGGCAAGGAGATCGAGGGCGTCTACGAGTACATCCTCAACGAGGCACTCTCGAAGCACGCCGCGCCGCAGATCGGCAAGGGCGTCGGCATCATCGGCAAGACGCTGATCCGCCACGGCAGCGACAAGCTCAAGCAGGAGTTCCTGCCGAAGGTCCTCGACGCCGACGTCGAGTTCGCGGTCGGTTATTCGGAGCCCGCCGCCGGCTCCGACGCGGCGAACATGCAGCTCAAGGCCGAGAAGGTCGAGGGCGGCTACCTGCTGAACGGCCAGAAGATGTGGACGACCTCGGCGCATTTCGCCGACTGGTACTGGGTCGGCGCCCGCACCGACCCGGACAAGCCGCGCCACGACGGTCTCTCGCTCTTCATGATCCCGATGGACCACCCCGGCCTCGAGGTCCAGAGCCTGCCGACGATCGGCAAGGACACGACCAACCAGGTCTTCTTCGAGGACGTGTTCGTGCCCGACGAGTACCTCGTCGGCAAGCGCGGCCGCGGCTTCCACATGATCTCGGAGGCCCTCGATCTCGAGCGCTTCACGATGTTCACGCTCTCGCCGATCGCGAACCGAACGGAAGTGCTCGTCGACTGGGTCAAGAAGGCCAAGCGCGACGACGCGCCGCTCAAGGAAGATCCGAACGTGCGCCGCACGATCGCCCAGATCGTGACCGACACGGCCGTCGCCAAGGGTCTCAGCACGCGCTTCGTCTGCGCCGCGAAGTCGGGCGGCAAGCCCCCGACGATCGAGTCGTCGCAGTACAAGCTCTTCACGACCACGCTGTCGCAGCGCGTCTGCAAGGATGCCCTCGACATCCAGAGCCACGAAGGCACGCTCATGGAAGGCCAGGAAGACGCGCCGATCCTGGGCCGCTTCGAGGGCGCCTATCGCGCGACCATGAACGAGACGGTCGGCGGCGGCTCCTCGGAGATCCAGAAGAACATCATCGCCCGGCGACATCTGGGCCTTCCCAAGAACTTTTAGTTGACGCCTAGCACGGGCCGGCTCCGCCGACGCGGGGCCGGTCCGACCTCCCAGGAGGATCCAAGATGGATCTCGATCTGACCGAAGAGCAGCAGATGGTGATCGACATGACGCGGGGGATGCTCGCCGAGCATTCGACGACCGCGATCGTGCGCGACATGGAAGACGATCCGAAGGGCTATCCCGAGTCCCTCTGGAAGCAGATGGGCGAGCTGGGCCTCAACGGCCTGCTGATCCCCGAGGCCTACGGCGGCGGCGGCCAGACGCTGCTCGAAGGCGCGTTCGTCTACGAGGAGCTCGGCCGGGCGATGGCGCCGACGCCGCATTTCGTGTCGTGCGTGATGAGCGCGGGCGTGCTCCTCGAGGCCGGCAGCGAAGACCAGAAGCAGGCCTGGCTCGGCCGCATCGCGAACGGCGATGCGATCCTGACCCCCGCCTGGCTCGAGCCCCAGCGCAGCTTCGGCGAGGCCGGCATCGCGCTCTCGGCGACCGCCGACGGCGACGGCTTCAAGCTCTCCGGCCGCAAGCGACTCGTCGCCTACGCCAGCTCGGGCGAGCGGCTGATCGTGCTCGCGCGCACGAAGGCGGGCGTGGATCTCTTCCTCGTGGATCCGCGCTCGAAGGGCGTCCAGATGAAGCAGCTCCTCTCCCAGGGCCGCGAGGCGCAGTACCAGATCGACTTCGCCGACGTGAAGGTCTCGGCCGCCGATCGCATCGGCGCGCCGGGCTCGGGCTGGCAGACCTGGCACAAGGTCATGCTGCAGGGCGTCACGCTGCTCGCCGCCCAGGCGATCGGCGGCGCCGCCCGCTGCCTCGAGGAGACGGTCGTCTACGCCAACCAGCGCGTGCAGTTCGACAAGCCCCTCGGCGCCTTCCAGTCGCTCGCGCATTACATGGCCGACGCGTCGACCCGCATCGACGGCGGCCGCGTGCTCGTCCACGAAGCGGCCTGGAACCATGCCCAGGGCCGCTCGATCGAGCGCTTCGGCCCGATGGCGAAGCTCTTCTGCTGCGAGACCTATCGCGAGACGACGCGCGTCTGCGCCCAGATCTGGGGCGGCGTCGCCTTCACGATCGAGTACGACCAGCAGATGTTCTTCCGCCGCGCCAAGGCGCTGCAGCTGTCGTGGTGGGACGGGCCCTACCTCGAGGAGCTGATCGCGAAGGACGTGCTCGACAAGTAGGCGTTCCGGCGCGGCACGTCCGAAGGGCGTGCCGCGCGACTTCTCTCCGCCGTCCAGCCGCACGCTCGACGCATCGCGTGGTGCGATCCGCGCTCGGAGACCGCGGTCGGCCGTTTGGAACCCGGCGCCGGATCGTCCTGGCCGCGGCCAGGCATCATGCGGCTAACGGGCCCCGTCCACGCGACCACGCCCCCGCCGCTGCGAGGCCAGACTCGCGACGGCCCGGACGAGCCGCGAATACGGGTCCACGGACGGATCGACCTCGCCGATCGTCACGTTCCGCGCCGCGCCTCGATCGCCCCCGTCCGAACCCCCTCCTCCCACTCGGCCTCCGTCAGCCCCGCGATCTCCTGCAACACCGATTCGTTGTCGTGGCCGATCGACGAGCCCGAATGCGTCGTGCGTCCCGGTGTCGCCGTCAAGCCGAGCGGGATGCCCGAGGCCGAGACCTCGCCGCGCTTGAAATGCGGGATCGTCTCGAAGAACGCGCGCGCCGCGAGCTGCGCATCCCGGCGGTACATGTCCTCCGCGCTCTGCACGACGCCCGCCGCGATCCCCGCGCGCTGACAGCGCTCCATGACGTCGTCGTCGTCCTGCACGCGCGTCCACTCGGCGATCTTCTCTTCGAGCGCCTCCCGATGGGCGACCCGCGACGCCATCGTCGCGAAGCGTGCGTCGCGGACCCACTCCGGATCGCCCATCGCCTCGCAGAGCCGACGCCAATCCGCCTCGTCTTCCACCGCGAGGACACACCAGCGATCGTCTCCGCGACAGGGAAAGGCGCCATAGGGCGCGCGGTCGCGCTCGCCATTGCCGAGCCGCGGCGGCTCCCGGCCCGTCACGGCGCTCTCGAGCAGCAGCGGCCCGATCGCCGCGACCGCCGTCTCGAACTGCGACATGCGGATCACCTGCCCGCGCCCGCTGCGCGTCCGCTCGTGCAGCGCCGCCATCAGGGCGACGAGGCCGTGCAGGGCCGAAAGCGGATCGGGGTAGGCGAAATGCGAGATCGTGCAGTCGCGATGGGCAAAACCCGTGAAGCTTCCGAGCCCGGAGAGCGCCTCGATGTTGGGCCCCCAGGTCACGTACTTCGCGAACGGCCCCGACTCGCCGTAACCGTTCGACTCGAGCATGACGAGGCGGGGATTGCGCGTCGAGAGCGCCGACCAGCCGACGCCGAGCTTGTCGAGCACGCCCGTCGAGTAGTTCGCGATCACGGCGTCGCTCGCGTCGACGATCCGCCGCGCGAGCTCGGCGCCCTCGGGCTTGCGGAGATCGAGGGCGACGAAGCGCTTGCCGGCGCTCCAATCGGTGAACCAGGGCGAGCATTCGGGCTGCGTGCCCTGCTCGGGGCTGCGGGGCGGAACGAAGAGCCGCGGGACGTCGGGATGCGCGTGGGATTCGATCTTGATCACGTCGGCACCGGCCCAGGCGAGGATCCGCCCGATCCAGGGCGCGGCAAGGCCGGTTCCGAACTCGACGACGCGAAGGCCCGCGAGCGCGAGCGCGGGCGGGCTCGGGGCGGGGCAGGTGGGTTCGGCCGGCCGCGGATGCGACGGCATCCGCGCGAGCTTGCTCGACGCCGCGCCCGCGATGCGGCCCGCACGGTTCGCAGGCGCATGCGCCGCCGCGAGGACCTCGTCTTGATGGGCGCCCGCGGCCGGGACCGGCCTCCGGATCCGCCAGGGCGTCCGCGAAAGACGGTAGGGCGCGCCGGGAGCGCGGAGCGTTCGGCCCTCTTCCAGCACGAGCGGCTCGAAGAATCCGCGCGCGGCGAGATGTTCGTCGGCCAGGATCCGCGCCGCGGTGTTCACCGGGGTGAACGCGATGTGTCGACGCTGGCCTTCGTGATAGGCCTCGGAGACGGTGAGCTGCTCCGTCAGGTCCCCGATGAAGACGTCGAGCAGCTCGCGATAGGGCAGGCGATTCGACGACGGCCCGCGAAAATCGGGCAGCAGGACCTCCTCGTTGCCCGTCCGTTCGTGGATCCAGCTCGCGAGCGCCTCCCAATGCGCCGGCCGGTTCACCATCAGGTATACGAGCCCGTCCTTGCAGCGATAGGCGCCGGAGGGCACGGAGGCGACGAGGCCCGTCCCGACGCGCTTCGGGACGATGCCGTCCTCGAGCCATTTTCCGACGCCCGCGATGTGGGTGATCGCGGCCATCGCTTCGAGGCTCGCGACGTCGACGTGCTGGCCGCGGCCGGTGCGATCGCGATGGGCGAGGGCGACGAGGCTGCTGCCGGCGGCGAGCGTCGCGGTGATGACGTCGGCTTGATGGCTCGCGAGGCGGACCGGCGGATCCTCGGGATCGCCGATCGAGATCATCGCGCCGCCGAGGGCGCTCGCGACGAGATCGTTCGAGCGCCAATGCGCCCGCGGTCCCGTCTGGCCGAAGCCCGAGATCGAGGTCAGCACGAGTCCCGGATTCCGCGCCGCGAGCGCGTTCCAATCGAGTCCGCGATCCTCGAGATGGCCGGTCGGGAGATTTTCGAGCACGAGATCCGCGGTCGAAGCGAGCGCGCGGAACGTCTCGCGATCGGCTGCGGCGTCGAAGTCGAGCACGATGCCGCGCTTGTTCGTGTTGGCGTACGCGAATGCGAGTCGATCGAACTGGCCGCGATGGCGCGCCGGCTCGCCGCCCGGCGGCTCGATCTTGACGACGTCTGCGCCGAGATCCGCGAGCAGCTTCCCGCAGTAGGCGGCGCAGCCGATCGCGAGATCCAGCACCCGGATGTCCGAGAGCGCGCCGTCTTCGATCGCCGCCGTCATGCCGTCGCCCGCCCTCTCGCCTCGTGTCCGACAGGGATCACGGGCGCCCGTCCCATTTCCACCTCTCGAACCTTTTCACCCCGCTCGACCTTCCCGCTCGACCTTCGCCCGGGTTTCTCCCTTCCTTCACCGTCGTTGCGCCCGCCTCCGGGTTTCACCGCAAGACCGGCCGGAAACGATCCACCTCCCGACAAAGAAATCTGTAGGTCGCTCGGGGTTTTCCCCGATGGCGGCGCCGGAGAATTCCTTAGCGTCCGTCCAATCGCGTTCGAGCCAGCCAACGGAGGATCCATCATGCCCATCCGAGAGTCGGCCTTCGAAGCTTCCAGACCGTCGCAAGATTCGAGTCCCCAGTCGAGCGGGGCGAGCAGCCGCCCGCCCATCCATCGCCGCTCGGCCCGCCGCCGCTTCCACCCGGTAGTCGAGCGGCCATCGCCGACGACGCCGCGCGGCTTCGGCCTCGCGATCCTGCCCCTCGCCGGGTTCTGAGGCGGCGCGGCCGGACCGCGGGCGGACGGCGGACGCTCAGCCGTTCTGCAGGGCCTGCAGCGCCTTCATCGCGCGCCAGTCGGAGAGCGCGATGATCGGTCGCTGAGTGTCCGCGGCCGGCTCGCCGTAGGCGCCCGCGGCCGGCTCGCCGTAAAAAGCGATCGCGCCGTGGACGTTCGCGAGGTAGACCGTCTCCTCGGGATGATGGGTCGCTTCGTGTTCGGCGCCGTTGGGCTCGTAGATCCAGTCGCCCGCGCGCGAGACGCCGCCGCGATATTCCATCACGCCCGACAGGACGAAAAAGTCGGCCGGGCCGAGATGAATGTGCGGCGGGTTCGTCGTCCCCTTCGCCGCCCGGAAGAGCGCGCTCCAGGAGCCCGTCTCCTCGGAGACGCGCAGGATCTTGAGCGAGTTGCCGCCCGGTGTCTCGATCCATTTCAGGGCGTTCGTATCGACGAGGGTTCCGAATCCTTCGATTTCCATGGGGGCTCCGCGTGGTCGTTCGCGTCCGACTCTACCATCGGCACGGCCCCTGCCAGCCCGGGAATCCGGGCCAATCGGCAGCTCGGGGCGCGATGCCGGGGGCGCATTCGGTGTGATAGCGTCGAGGCCATGCCGATGCCCCAGAATGCGCCGATCGTCGACCTGATGCTGTCCTTCCCGATCCTCGACCTCGAGGCGACCTACGGCAATCTCCGCCGGGCTGCCAACGACGCGGAGTCGAAAGAGGGATTCAAGTTCCCCGCCCAGTACATGTTCAAGGGCGTGCCCCACGGCTGGGGCGAGGGCCGCGATCCGATCGAGGTCACGCTCGAGGAAATGGACAAGTGGAGCGTCAAGACGGCGCTCGTCGGCGTCGGACGCCCGGAGGCGGATGCCGCGCTCAAGAAGCATCCCGATCGCTTCGTCGGCAACGTCCACGTCGATCCCAACGACATCATGGGCGCGGTGCGCCGGATCGAGCAGGCCCACAAAGAGCTGAACGTGCGCATGGCGAGCACCTTCCCGGCCGGCAACGTCCCGCAGATCCCGGTCGACGGCCCGCAGATGTATCCGCTCTACGCCAAATGCGTCGAGCTCGACATCGCGGTCGGCCTCAACATGGGCGTCCCCGGGCCGCGCGTGCCGATGGATCCCCAGCGCGTCGAGCGCCTCGATCGCATCTGTTATGACTTCCCCGAGCTGCGGCTCGTGACCTTCCATGGCTGCGAGCCGTGGGAAGCGCTGATGGTCAAGCTGATGCTGAAATGGCCCGGCCTCTACTACTGCACGAGCGCCTTCGCGCCGAAGCATTATCCCAAGGCGATCATCGACTACGCGAATACGCGCGGCGCCGACAAGGTGCTCTATGCCGGCTATTTCCCGATGGGCCTCTCGCTCGAGCGCATCATGACCGAGATGAAGTCGGTGCCCTTCCGCGATCACGTCTGGCCGAAGTTCCTCTACGAGAACGCGCGGCGGGTGCTGAAGCTCGACGCATGACCGATGCCGCCGGGGGCCCCGGGGTCGGAGCCGGCGGCCGGCGACGAGCGGCCATCGCCGGTGCGATCGTCCCCTGGCTCATCGCCGCGGCCTGCCTCGCCTATGCCTTCGAGGTCGTCCCCTTCGAGGAATGCGTCGCCGCGCTGCGGCAGGTCCGTCTCCGGATCTTCCTGCCGCTCGTCGCGGGCGCCGTGCTCGCCTGGTTCGGGCTCGAGTCCGCCACCTTCGCCTATACGTTCTCGCGCTTCAACGGTCCGCTCTCCTGGCGCGACGCGCGCTCGCTCCGCGGCCTGACCTATCTCCTCACGGTCATCCACTGGCACCTCGCGAAGGCCGCCATCGTCCTCCGCCTGAATACTGCCCATGGCGTCGGACTCGTCGCGGCGACCAGCACGCTCCTGCTCTACCAGATGATCGGCGTGCTCGTCCTCGCGCTCTTCGCGAGCGTCGGCGCGGCGTTCCTGCCGGGACCGCCGGGGCTCGGCCCCGTCGCCCTCGCCTTGCTCGCCGGTGCCGGTCTCGTGCTCGCCGCGCTCGCCGTGCTCCGGATCGATCGGCCGCGTATCCGGCTGATCGACGAGATCCGGGCGCTCTCGCTGCTGCAGGCGCATCGCAAGCTCGAGGTCCGCGACGTCGTGATCATCGGCGGCCTCAAGCTCGTCTACCAGCTGCTCTTCGTGCTCGTCTACTACTTCGGACTTCGCGCCTTCGGCCTCGCGCCCGCCTTCTCGCTCGTCCTGCTCGCGACGCCGATCCTGCAGGCGATCGGCAGTCTGCCGATCGCGCCGGCGGGCTTCGGGACCCAGCAGGCGGCGATGCTCTTCCTCTTCGCGGATCCAGCGGCCGACGGGGCCGACGGGGCCGCGATTCTCGCCTTCGGCTTCAGCCTGCCGGTCACGACACTGGTGCTTCGCGGGCTGATCGGCCTAGCCTACCTGCCGGATCTCTCGCGCCCCGCGGCACGCGTCGAAGAGGCCCTGGAGACCGTTCCCGCGAAGAACTGACGTCCGACCGCCCCACGAACCCTCGACGCCGGCGCCGAGCCGGAAGGAATCCAGACCATGAAGCTCGGATACATCCCCCCCATGACGAAGGGCCTGACCCTCGATCGCGACTATGTGATCCGCCTCGCCGAGATGCTCGAGGGCCAGGGCGTCGAATCGCTCTGGACGGTCGAGCACGTCGTCATGGCCAGGAACTACGATCCGCTCTACCCCTACTCGAAGGACGGCATGGCGCCGACGGCGCCCGACACGCTCATGCCCGACCCGCTCGAGTGGCACGCCTTCGTCGCCGCGCGGACCGACCGCATCCTTCTCGGCACCTCCGTCGTCATCGCCTCGCAGCACAGTGCCGCGATTCTCGCCAAGCGCGTCGCGACGCTCGATGCGCTGTCGGGCGGCCGCGTCCGGCTCGGCGTCGGCATCGGCTGGCAGCGCGAGGAGTACGAAGCGGTCGGCGTTCCCTATCGCGACCGGGGCCGAAGGCTCGACGAGACGATCGAGGCCATGCGCATCCTCTGGCGCGACGAGTGGGCGACCTATCACGGCAAGCACGTGAACTTCGAGAACGTCCACATGGACACGAAGCCCTTCCATCCGGACGGCGTCCCGATCCTGATCGGCGGGAGCACCGACGTCGCCGCCCGCCGCGCCGGCCGCCTCGGAGACGGCTGGTATCCCTACGTCATCTCGCCCGAGGATTTCGGGACGGGCGTCGCGACGATCCGCGAGGTCGCCAAGGCGGCGGGACGCGACCCGGGCCGGATCGAGATCACGGTCTGGCCCGCGAGCTTCGACTTCACGAAGACCTTCGACCTGCCGTTCGTGAAGAGCTACGTCGACCGCGGCGCCGAGCGCCTCGTCGTGAGCCAGGGCGAGTCGATGACGACCGACATCCAGGGACAGCGGGATTTCGTCCGCCGCTATCAGGATCAGGTCGTCGCGAAGCTGTAGGCGACGCGCGCGGGCGTCCCGAAGATCCCTCGCGCTCAGCCCAGGAGCGCGCGGACCTCCGCTTCGACGACGGTTCCATCGAAAAAGTCCGGATCCGCCTCGGCCCACATCGTCGCCGCGTTCTCGAAGACGAACTCGCGGAAGTCTTCTTCCTCGATGAGCCCGTCGTCGACGAGTTCCCACGCCTCCGCGACCGTCTCGCTCATGTCCGTCACGTCCCAATGGCCGATGTCGGAGCTGAAGATCGCCCGCATGCGTGCGCCGAGGGGCAGGATGCCGCGATCGAAGCCGACGGCGTTCATCGGGTCGTCGGCCTCGCAGCCGAAGCGGAAGTTGCGCTCGAAGATCGCCTTGACGTCCGCGGCCTTCTCGATGCCCGTGCCCGCGAAGTCGTCGCGGAAGAGCCCGGGCCCGGAGAGATGGAGCAGCCCCGCCTCGAACTCGTCGAGATGCTTCTTGAAGCGCTCGGAGCCATGGCTCTCGAAGAGCTGCCGGATCAGCTTGCGGTCCATCGAATCGGGATCGTAGGCGTGGATGCCCGGAAGCCCGCGCTTCTCGAAATGGCCGATCAGATCCGAATAGAGGTTCGCGGCCCAGCCGACGCCGCCTTCGAGGAATCCGCAGCGCAGCTCCGGGAAGCGATGGGGCACGCCGTGCATCACCATCTGCCGACAGGTCGCCTCGCCGGCCGCCGCGAAGTTCCCGATGTGGTTGAAGACGTAGTTCGAGGGCGAGAGCCGGCTGCCGAAGCCCATCGCGCTCGAATGGAAGTTCGGCGCGACTCCGAGCTCGACGCATTTCGCCCAGACCGGATCGTAGTCGTACGGGCTCTCGGGCCCGAAGGCATCGACCCAGCGGGCGCCGCGCACCTGATCCCGGCCGAGCGGCCGGTAGACCAGACCGTTCAGCAGCACGACCTTCAGCCCGAGGACGTTCCGGCAATGCTCGAGCTCGGCGATCGCCTCCTCGGGGTCGTACATCGGGATCATCGCGGCCGGCGTCATGCGATCCGCGAAGGGCGCGAACATCTCGGCCGCACAGCGGTTGAAGGCGCGGATCGAGGCGTTGCGGAGCTCCTTCTGATCGAGGCTCAGCGCGGTGAGCCCCATCGTCGGGTAGAGAACGCAGTAGTCGATGCCGAACTCGTCGAGGCGTTCGTAGAGCAGCTTCGGGAGCATCCCCGTCGCCCGATCGAGCGAGTTCTTCGCGGGATAGGGCCACCAGGTCAGCTTGAAGACCCCGAGCGCCCGCTGCTCGCCCGGCGGAAGCGATTCGAGCCGGCGGCCCGCTTCGACGACGGCGTCGAACTCCTCGGCGAGCTTGCGCCCGCCCTCCTCGACGAGGAAGTCGCGCACGGCGGGCAGGAATTCGATGATGTGGCCGTCGGCGTCGATCACCGGATGGTCGAGCCGCGCCCGGACCGCACGCGAGCTCGCGGAATCGCCCTGGGACATCATCGCCTCCTTCCCGGCCGGCGCATCGCCTGCCTCGCCGCCTCGCTTCTCGCCTAGCGGAGCGAATCGACCTTCACGACCTTCGTCTTCGGCTTGCCCGGCGCGGAGGCCGGGAAGAGATAGCGCCAGTACATGTGGCCCTTCGTCCGCCCTTCCGTATCCAGCCAGTTCGGGACGCCGGGATCGCGATGGGCGACGACGATCCGATAGCTGCCGTCCTCTTCGTACTCGATCTGGTTGCGGTTCAGCGAGATGCGGCGGTTCGCGTAGTCGTAGCTCTGCATGAAGGCGTTCCAGAGCACGATGTTCGCGAAGCGACACTGCGGGAAGCGGCCCGTGAGAACGAGCGCCTCGTCGGGCGCGAGCTCGTAGTTGGCCGAGGCGTACCAGGCGTGGGTATTGCCGTAGGCATTCTGGCCGGAGGCCGAGCGCCACTGGCCGGCGGGGTTGAACTGGTTGGGGACGAGCGAGGTCCAGCCGAGCTGCTTCGCCATCTCGGGCGAGGTCTTGCGGAACGTCATCGCGCTGTGGTCGCGCACGAAGTTCGCGACCCATTGCAGCCGGGCCGCGTTGCGCGCGTCGCCGCCGTTCGGCGCGAGCGGCTCGGGATCGAGGACCTCGATCGCGATCGGGATCACGCGCCCGGGGATCGTCGCGACGCTCTGGCGGGACTCGTGGTAGTGGCGCGTCGTGATCTGGCTCGAGTTCGGGCCGAGGCGCAGCCAGTTGCCGGAGGCCGGCTTCGTCTGACTCACGATGATCGCGTAGGAGCCGTCGCTGTTGATCTCCATCTCGTCGTCGCCGAGCGCCGCCGACGAGCCGCGCGCGGCGTGGCCCTCGGCGGAGCCGTCCTCGATGGTGAACGACGTGAAGGTCGCGGCGCCGACGTTGCCGGTGACGCGATAGGTCTTGTCGGGGCGGATCGCGGCGAAGTAGTAGAGGGAGTCGGGATTGCAGCCGAGGAGCTTGCGCGTCGGCGTCACGTAGGGCTTGAAGACGGGCCGATCGAGATCGGCCTCGAGCCAGAACTCGAGCCCGGTATGCAGGATGTGGGCGATCGCGCGCTCGGCCTCGGCGAGTTCGGCCGGATCGGTGAAGCCGGCTTCCGGCGTCAGCATCTTCGACTCGACTTCGCGGATCACGTCGAAGATCGCGTGCATCGCCTGGCGGGATGCGATTCCGCCCGATGCAGAGGCCGCGCCATGGCTGTCGGCCCGCGCCGTCCCCGCGGCGAGCCCGCCGAAGCTCGCGAGCCCCGTCGCCATGCCGCCCGCCACGCCCACGCTCCGGATGAATTCGCGCCGATCCATTCTTCGATCCTCCCTCGATTTCGATCTTCGACCCCGACCGCCAACGATGGACGGCCGGGGAGCGAAATTCAATGGGGTCCGGGCGATGGAGCATGGACCGTGAGCACCGGGCACGGCGCGTATTCGACGACGCGGAGCGTCGTGCTCCCGAGGAGGAAGCGGCGCAGCGGCGAACGGGCATGGGTCGCGATCGCGATCACGTCGACGGACCGCTCGGCGGCGAGCGCGAGCACGACCTCGGCGGGATCGCCGCGCTCGATGATCGCCTCGACCTGGAAGCCGCGGCGGCGCAGCCGCTCGACGACCGGCCGCGCCGCGGCCTCGGCGAGCTCGCGGGCGTTCTCGACGAAATAGGGCGGCATCGCGTCGCCGAAGCCCGTGAAGGGAACGACGCTCGCGGCGAGATGAAAGGCGTGGACCAGCAGGATCCGGCTCTCGGGACTGCGCGCGAGCAGGTGGATCGCCGAGAAGAGCGCGCTCTCGGCCTCGTCCGTCAGATCGGTGGGAAAGAGCAGCGTTCCGACCGGCTCGACCGGGCGGCGATCGTCCGGATGAACGGTGAGCACGGGCTGCTGCGCCGTGCGGACGACGGATTCGACGACGCTGCCGAGCAGCAGATGCTCGAAGCGCGTATGCCCGCGGGCGCCGAGCGCGATGAGGTCTGCGCCGAGCGCGTTCGCCCGCTCGGTGATGCGCTGGGCCGGAATGCCGTGCTCGAGATGGGTCGACACGGCGATGCCGGCGGCGCGGACGCGCTCGCCCTCGCGCAGGAGCGCCTCGCCCGAGAGCTCGCTGAGGCGATTTTCGTAGTCGGGCGGGACGACCATCATCTCCGGAGACGCGAGGGTCGGAAGGTCGGGCTGGACGACGTGGACGAGCGCGATCTCGCTCCCGTGTCGGCGCGCGAGATCGAGGGCGCGCTCGAGGACCTGCGAGGCGGTCGGCGAGAAATCCGTCGCGACGACGATCCGGCCGAGGGGATCGTTTGCATAGTCGACTGCGGTCGCCATGGCGGGCTCCTCCCCGATTCGGGCGCGGCGCGGGCCGGTCCCGAGCGATCGATGCGGCGCCGATCCGGCAGCTGTGCCGTCTCAGTGCATCCCCATCCCGAGCGCCCCGCCTCGCGCGGCGCCGAACACGCGGCGCAGCAGCGCCGTCGTGCGGGCGGCCGGATCCTGGCGGATGCGCCCCTCTTCCTCCGCGAGCCGGCCGAACAGCGCGGCGAGCGTCCGCTCCGCGACATGGGCCTCGAGATCGACCGAGGCGGGCTTCACGAGCGGGATCCGGTCGTAGGCGGCGCGCAGATCGTCGTAGATCGCGTAGAGCCCGACCTCGCGCATGGCCCCCGCCGCGACGGGCTCGAACCGGCGCTGCAGATCTGCGGACGTTCGCGCCTCGAAATAACGTGTCGCCGCATCGCTCTCGCCGTTCAAGATTACGAAGGCATCGGCGATCGTCATCGAGCCGATCGCCGACGCGAAGACCGGGACCGCCTCGCCCGCGGCCGCTTCCGCAGCCCGATTCATCGCATCTTCGAGCGCATCGACCTGGCCGCCGAGTCCGACGCCGCGGAGCGTCTGGGCGAAGCGGCCGAGTTCTCCGGGCAATCGCAGGCGAAGCGCGGGATTCGCGCCGAACGCACCGGACGCCGAGAGGCTCGACGTCGTGCGCTGGATGCCGACGTCGAGGGCCTGCCGCAGTCCGCTCGCGACGGTCGCCTCGTCGAGGGGGCCCGCCGCGCCCGCCGGGAAGACGGACCCGAGACCGACGCCCTCGAATCCGGCACAGCCGCTCGCGAGCGCGGACACGACGAGCATCAGGCCGAGGGCGACACGACGCGGCGCGGCCGGGCGGGAGGACGGGGCGATCATCGAGACCTCCGATGCGGGACCGACCGCGCGACTCTAGCGGATGCGGCTCCCGCGCCGTCCCGCGCCGCGCGCATTCCGATTCCGCAGATCGCCCAACGCCCGGGCGGCCGTGGTCTGACGAACCCGGCCCCTGCGCCTTGTGGCCTCGCCGGAATCCCGGATCCTCACGCCCCATGCAGCCTCCGACGCATCCGAAGCCCGTCCGCACCGCCCTCGTCACCGGCGCCTCCTCCGGCATCGGCGAAGCCGCCGCCCGCGCCCTCGCCGGCGAGGGTTATGCGGTCGCCCTGGTCGCGCGGCGCAAGGATCGACTCGATCTGCTCGTGAAGGAGATCGAGGCCCACGGCGGTCGGGCCCTCGCGATCGCGGCGGATCTCGCCGAAGACGAAGCGACGGATCGCGCCGCCCGGGAGGCGCTCGCCTTTCTCGGCCGGCTCGACCTGCTCGTCAACAACGCCGGCTACAGCCCCGGCGCCGCGATCGAGCAGGTCTCGCGCCAGGATCTGCGTCACATCTTCGACGTCAACCTGCTCTCGGCGCTCCAGCTGATCGGCGCGGTGACCCCGCAGATGCGGGCCCAGGGCGGCGGCCGGATCGTCAACGTCGGCTCCGTCGCGGCCCTCGTGCCGGCGCCCCTCGCGATCCCCTACGCCGCGACCAAGATCGGCATGCACGCGGCGACCGACGCGCTCCGCCTCGAGCTCGGCCGCTTCGGGATCAGCCTCTCGCTCGTCATTCCCGGATTCGTCGACACCGCCGTCTTCGACAACGCGCGCACCGCCAGCCAGGCGCTGCGCGACGATCCGGACAATCCCTACCGCCAGACGATGTTCGACCTCGACGAGCTCGCGAAGAAGAACCTCGCGAACCCGCTGTCGCCGGACGACGTCGCGAAGGTGATCGTCCGCGCCGCGACCGACCGGCGGCCGAAGGCGCGCTACTACGCCCCCCGGTCGACGCTGCTGCAGAAGGTCTTTCTCGGGATGCTGCCGGCGCGGGGGCTGGACTCGATCCTGCGACGGGTCTACAAGCTGCCGCGCCCGCGGCCGGCGGTGCAGCCGCCGCCGCTCTGATCCGCCACGAGACGTCGCCGCCGCTCAGCGCGCGCCGAACGGCTCGGCCTCGATTCCGAAGCGCTCGCGATAGCCCTTGAAGGCCGAGTCGACCTCGTCCGCGTCGAGCGAGAAATCCTCGAGGCTGTAGCGGTGGGTCCCGAACTCGTCCTTCGGATGGCGGGCCAGATGGGCCTGCATGCGCTCGCGAGCGAGCGGCGTCAGCTCGAGATCGAAGTGGCGATAGATCTTCTCGACGCTCGCCATCGGCTCGCTCACGATCTCGCGCATCGTGAGATCGAGGATCTGCCGCTCCCGGTCGGGCCTGCGCGCGCGCGCCGCCATGCCCTGCTCGAGCAGCGTCGACCAGGTCCGGATCATCTGCCGTCCGACGCGCGCGGGATCGACGTCGTCGGAGGAGACCATCCGCATGGTGTATTCGAGGCTCGCGACCGAGGGGACGACGCGGATCGGATCGCGATGGGTCTGGATCAGCAGCGCGTCGGGATAGACGTCGAAGAGCGCGTCGATCGGCCCGAGATGGCCGGGAGATTTCAGGATCCAGCGCTCGCCCTTGTGGCGGTACTGCATGTGCTGCAGGAAGCGGTGGTGGTGTCGATAGGTCTGCGTCATGTCCTGCTGGAGCAGCCAGTCGTCGTAGGACGGGACGTCGAAGCACATCTGGAAGCGGATGCTCATGAACTCCGAGGCCGTCGTCACGATGCATTCCTGAGGCATCAGCGCGCCGACGGGATGGATCGCCTGGAAGCCGGGGGCGAGCCGACCCACCTGCTCGAAGCGCTTGCGGGTCGCCTCGATGCGCGGGTCGGTCGCATAGGTCGCGGTCTCGGCGGGCGGACAGGGCGCGTCGATCTCCCAGGAGAGCGGCGCGCGATGGGCCGGATCCTCGGCGAGCAGGCCGTAGAGCAGCGTCGTTCCGGTCCGCGGCAGGCCGACGATGAAGAGCGGGCGGACGATCTTCTCCTCGCCGACGGCCGGGTCGTGCTTGCGGTAGTCGGCGAGCTGCAGGCGATGCGAGAGCAGCTCGAGGATCTGCCGCCGCGCGAAATAACGTCCGAACAGGTTGAGCCGCGCCTCGCTCTCGAGCGCCTCGACGAGCTTCGCGAGCCCGGGGCGGAAGCTCGGAAAGCCGAGGTCGTAGAGCTTCGTCTGCCGCTGCGCGGCCGCGATCAGATCGTCCTGCGAAAGATCGATCGGCACGACACCGAAGCGTGCCAGTCCGCGGCCGAGGGCGTTCATCGCTCGGATCGGAAGCGGGCGGAAGGGCTTCGCCAGGTGGTTCGCGTGCTGCATCTCGGCCATCGACGGGATTCTTCTCTCTCGTTTGCGCGCCGACGATCGAGTTCGGGCGCGTCTTCCGGACTCGGCCCCGGATCGAAGCGGCCGGCCTCGCTCGGACCGGGCCCGGGCTCAACCGGGCTCGGAGGCCGCCGGGGCCGCGACGAGCTCGGCTTCCGCCTGCGCGAGTGCCTCCCGCCAGGCGGCGATCCGCGCGAGCTTGATGTGTTCGTAGCCGCGGACACGATCGGGCAGCGCGGCCAACGCTAACGCGCTCGCGTGGTTTTCGCGCGTGAGCCGGGGCAGGATCCGATCGAGGACGGCGATGTATTCGCCGGGCAGTCGCCGCTCCTCGCGGCGGACCCGGGCCCAGCCGAACGCGTCGAGCGGCGTACCGCGCAGGACGCGCAGGCGCGCGAGCATTCGGACGAGCGGTGTCGCCCAGGTACCGATCGCGAGCTTCCGGCGCAGGCCCATCGCCCGCAGGATCGGCGGATGCAGCCGCCAGGCCATCCGGCCCCGGGCGCCGGCGACCTCGCGAGCCGCCGCCATGCCGTCGGGATCGAGCATGAGGCGCGCGACCTCGTACTCGTCCTTGTAGGCGAGCAGCTTGAAGAGCGCGGCCGCGACCGCCGCGAGCAGCGCATCGCGATCCGCTTCCGGCGGCGGCTCGATCGCCCGCTCGGCGCGCGCCACGCGCTCGAGGACTTCGAGCCAGGTCGCGATCGGCCGCCCGGCCGCGGCGCCCTTCCGGAGCGGGCCGCCGAAGGCCTCGAGCTCCGCCGCATAACGCTCGAGCTCGGCGCCGAGCGCAGCGCCCGCCGGGGCCAGCGCCTCGAGACGACTCGCACTCTCGCGAGACGGCCTGCGCGTCGCGGCGGCGATCGACGTCGCCCGGCCCGCGCCTTCCGTCGCCTCCCGGCGCGTGCGCCCCAGCGCCTCGGCGTCCGCGATCTGGGCGCGGCCCCAGCGCAGGGCCGCGACGTTCGCATCGACGGAGACCCCGTTCAGGCGGATCGCCTCTTCGACCTTCGCCGGATCGATCGGCAGACAGCCCGCCTGCAGCGCCATGCCGACGACGAAGAAGTTCGCCGTCGTCGTCGAGCCGAAGAGGTCCTGCGTCACTGCCGCCGCATCGGCCCAGAAGCCCGCCTGGCTCCGCGTCCGCTCCGCGATGCGCTTGATCAGGCGGTCGGCGCTCGGCATCTCGAGCTCGGGATGGGTGATCATGTCGCCGGTCGGCGTCGGGCTCGTCGACCCGACGACGGTCGTTCGATCGCGGTCGGCGGTGAGCAAGCCCTTCTCGGAGGCGGCGACGAGCTGATCGAACGCGAGCAGCAGATCGGCCTGGCCCGCCCCGATGCGGCTCGTCGCGTCGGGGACATTGCGCGAGAGGCGCAGATCGCTGACGACGGGGCCGGCCTTCTGGGACAGGCCGATCTGATCGAGCCCACGGACGTGGAAGCCGTCGAGCATCGCCGCGGTGCCGAGGACCTGGGCGACGGTGACGACGCCGGTCCCCCCGATGCCCGTGATGCGCACGGCGAACCCGTCATCGGGCACGATCCGCGCGATCGGAGCGAAGGATTCGGGCGCCGCCGGGAGGGCTCGGCGGGCGCGCCGGGCGGGCGCAGGCTCGTCCGGCAGGGTCACCGTCACGAACGACGGGCAATCGCCCTCGAGACACGAGTAGTCGAGGTTGCAGCTCGTCTGATCGATCGTCGTCTTGCGGCCGAAGGGCGTCATGACGGGCTCGACCGAGAGACAGTTGCTGACGCGCCCGCAATCGCCGCAGCCCTCGCAGAGCCGATGGTTGATGACGACACGCTGCCGGGGCGTCTCGATGAGGCCGCGCTTGCGGGCGCGGCGCGCCTCGGCGGCGCAGGCCTGGTCGTGGATCAGGACGGTCGTCCCCGGGATCTTCGCGAGCAGCGCCTGCGCCTCGAGCAGACGGTCCCGATTCCAGACGAGGGTGCCGGGCGGGAGCACGGAATCCGCATGGCGCGAGACGTCGTCGGTCGTGATCAGGATCCGCGCGACGCCCTGGCTCGCGAGGGTCGCCGCGACCGCCGGGACGGAGAGCTGCCCCTCCGGATGCTGCCCGCCCGTCATCGCGACCGCCCCGTTGTAGAGGAGCTTGTAGGTCACGTTCACGCCGGCGGCGATCGAAGCCTGGATCGCGAGCTGGCCGGAATGGAAATAGGTCCCGTCGCCGAGATTCTGGATGAAATGCGCGCGCTCGACGAACTGCGACATCCCGATCCACTGCACGCCCTCGTTGCCCATGCAGCCGAGCCCGCCGATGTCGCCGACGCGCCGCTCGTCCATCAGGAGCGCCATCGTATGGCAGCCGATGCCGGCGCCGACGAGCGAGCCCTTCGGAACCTGGGTGCTCCTGTTATGCGGGCAGCCCGAGCAGAAGAACGGCTTGCGGGCGACGGTCAGCGGGACGATCGGCGCCGACTCCTCCGGCCGCGCGGGGACGAGCCGGTCGCGGAGCCGCGGCTCGAGCCGCCGCCGCAGTCGCGGGATCAGGAGATCGGCGTCGAGGGCGCCGTACCCGGGCACGAGCCGCTCGCCGCTTTCGTCGAAGCGACCGACGACGAGCGGGCGGCCCGCGACGTTGTAGAGCGCATCCTTCACGAGCGCCTCGAGGCCCGGCCGCTTCTCCTCGATCACGAAGACCTCGGAGAGGCCGCGCGCGAACTCCCGCACGGTCTCCGGCTCGAAGGGCATCGGCATGTTCATCTTGAGCATCCGGATGCCGCAGGCGGCGATCTGGGCGTCGGTCGCGAGGCCGAGCCGTGCGAGGGCCTCGCGGACCTCGCGATGGGTGATCCCGGACGAGACGAGCCCGATCCAGGCTTCGCCGGGATCGACGACCGTGCGATTCAAGCGGTTCAGGCGCGCATAGCGGCGGGCGAGCTCGTAGCGGATCTCGATGATCTCGCGCTCGACCTCGAGGGTCCTCGGCGTCAGGAGCTCGCCGTCGGCGTGGTGGAGATAGGGGCGGCCGTCCTGCTGCGGAAGGACGGGCACGATCCGCTCGGGATGCAGATCGACGGTCGCGGTCGCGTCCGCCACGTCGGCGACGATCTTGAGCGCGGCCCAGAGGCCGGTGACCCGCGAGAGCGCGATGGCGTGGCGACCGAGATCGAGGGCCTCCGCGGGATCTCCGGGATAGAGGAGCGGCACGTGCATGTCGGTCAAGGCGCCGGCGGAGGAGGAAGGAACCGTCGAGCTCTTGGCCGCGGGATCGTCGCCGACGATCGCGACGGCGCCGCCGTGCATCGAGGTTCCGGCGTAGACGGCGTGGCGCAGCGCATCGCTCGCGCGGTCGACGCCCGGCGCCTTCCCGTACCAGAGGCCGACGATGCCGTCGTAGCGGCAATCGGGCTGGGCCGCGGCGAGCTGGCTGCCCATCACGGCGCTCGCAGCGAACTCCTCGTTCATCGCCGGACGACAGACGATGGGCAGCTCGGGCGCGAGCTTCGCCGCGCCCGCGACGGCGCGGTCGTAGCCGCCGAGGGGCGAGCCGGGATAGCCCGAGACGAAGGCCGCGGTATTCAGTCCGTTTCGGCGGTCGACGCGCAGCTGTTCGAGCGGCAGGCGTGCGAGCGCCTGGATCCCCGTCAGGAAGACGCGGCCCTCGTCGGCGAGATAACGGTCGTCGAGGGCATAGGCTCGCTTCGTCGTCATGCGCGTTGCTCCTCCGCGTCCGGGGCCAGCGGGCCTTGCAGTCCGGCGCGGGCTTCCGCCGGCGCGCTCGCGATCAGTCCGGCGCGCTGCAGCGTCCGGTCGATCCCCGCGAAGACGCTGCGCTCGAGCCGGAACGTGACGTGTCCGCCCTGGTACCAGACGATCTCGGGCTCGTCCCAGTGTCGCCAGAGATCGCGCACCTGATCCGGCGTGACGAGGCGATCGGCGACCGCCCCGAACAGCATCCGCCCTGCCTTCGGCACCTTCGGCGCGAGAGCGAGCGGCGAGACGACGCGCAGCACCTCGCCGGCCTGCTCGAGCGAATAGCCGCCGCGGAGCGCCCGCTCGAGCTGCCGGGGCACGGCATGGCGCGCGAGCATGCGCGGGATGTCGCTGAGGGGGATGCCCGCGATCGCGCAGACGAGGCCTTCTTCGAGGCTGGTGTAGACCGCCGTCGTATAGCCGCCGAGCGAGAGGCCGAGAGCGCCGATCACGCTCGGCTCCTGCGTGCGGATCCAGCCGATCAGGCGGCGGATGTCCCAGACGGCCTGGGCCTCGGCGTGCAGCGTGTCGAGGACGTCGAGGCCGAGGAATCCGGTCCCCGAATGGCGCGCCCGGCGGCGCGGACCGTGCAGCGGAAGAACCGGGATCAGGACGTTGAGACCGAGGCGGCCGTAGAAGCGTTCGAAGACGCGCGCATCGATCGCGAGGTGGCCCATGCGATAGCCGTTCGTACAGACGAGCCAGGGGCGACCGGCGCCGCCGCTGCGAACGACGTACGCGAATGCGTCGCGACAGCTCCCGTATCCGAGCCAGCGCTCGCGGCCCGGCTCGCCCTCGCGCGGCGCATATCCGCTCTCGAAACGAAGGACCTCGATCGCATGGCCCGCGACGCGGCGCGTCCGGATCTCCGGATCGACGAGCGGCGGCGGCGCGACGTGATAGGTCTCGGGGGCGACCAGGAAGCCCTGCTGCGCGAACGACGCGCGTGCGAGGGCGATTTCTTCGACGCAGCGAACGAGCTCGGCGTCGTCTGCGAATCCCCGGCGCTGCGACAGCTCGAGCCCGAGCAGGGCCTCGTCGGCCGCGATCCGGGCCGCGAGCGGCCAGCTCCGATTCACCGGCGGGATGTCGTCGGTCGGCGCCTCGAGCTCGACCGCCCGCCAGCCCGCCGCCAGCGCCGCGAGCCCGGCACTCGCGGCGAGCAGGATTGCCGGGAGCGGGCCGACTGCCAGGCCGAGCGGCAACGCGAGGACGAGCCCGGCGAGACCCGCGAGCGCGCCGACCTCGGTTCCCCGGCGATCGCCCGGCCAGACGAGGGTCGAGAGGCCGGCGCCGAGCAGCAGCCCGCCCACCAGGACGATCGGAATCGCCCCGATCACCGAGGCCGCCGGGACGAGCGAGAGCCAGACGATGCCGGCC
>CAZFKD010000001.1:33660-34412 GCA_964519695.1 uncultured Spirochaetaceae bacterium | reverse complement strand
CCGGGGATGTAGATGACTCGGGTGCCCTTGTTGGCGAGCTTGAGGACGCGGCGGGTGATCCCGAGGTCGTTCGCGGTCCGGGTCTGGTTCCATTGGTTGCGCTCGAGCGCCTCCCGCAGGATCTCCGACTCGAACCGGTGCACCGTCTCGTCGAAGCTCCGCTCGCCCTGGCGCCACTGCTCACGCAGCGCCTCCGCCTGGCCCGAGCGGCCGACGGAGATCGGCAGGTCCTTGAGCTCGATCGTGTCGCCGTCGCAGAACGCGAGCCCGTATTCGATCGCGTTCTCGAGTTCGCGCACGTTGCCCGGCCAGCGGTAGCCCTCGAGCGCGCCGATCGCGGCGGCCGAGAGCTTCTTCGGCTGCTTCTCGGCCTTCTCCGGGTCCCCGCCGGATCGACGCGCATGGGTCCGCGCCAGGAAGGTCTGCGCGAGCAGGCGGATGTCCTCGCGCCGATCGCGCAGGGGCGGGAGCTTCACCGGCACGACCGCGACGCGGTAGTAGAGGTCCTCTCGGAAGCGCCCGGCCGCGACCTCCGCGACGAGATCGCGATTGGTCGCAGCGACGATCCGCACGTCGACCGAGATGGAGCTGCTCGAGCCGACGCGCTCGAAGGTCCGCTCCTGCAGCGCGCGCAGCAGCTTGACCTGCACCGCGGGCTCGAGCTCGCCGATCTCGTCGAGGAAGAGCGTGCCCTTGTTCGCCGACTCGATGCGGCCGATGCGGCGCTCGGTCGCGCCGGTGAAGGCGCCTCT
>CAZFKD010000001.1:32268-33650 GCA_964519695.1 uncultured Spirochaetaceae bacterium | reverse complement strand
TTCGCTCTCGATCAGGTCGCTCGGGATCGCACCGCAGTTGACGGCGATGAACGGCCCTGCCGAGCGCGGCGAGAAGTCGTGGATCGCGCGCGCGACGAGCTCCTTGCCCGTCCCGCTCTCGCCCGTCACGAGCACCGTCGCCTCCGCCCGCGCGATCCGCTCGACGGCGCGGAAGATCTCCCGCATCGCGGTGCTGCGGCCGACCATCCGCCCGAGCTGCTGGCGCTCCTCGACCTCGTCGCGCAGGCGCTCGACCTCGCGCTCGAGATCGTGCTTCTCGATCAGGTTGCGGACCTTGATGCGGAGCGCCTCGAGCTCGAAGGGCTTCGTCACGAAGTCGGCGGCGCCGTGCTTCATCGCCTGGACCGCGGCGGAAACCGTGTTGGTCGCCGTCAACACGATCACCGGCGCGCGAACGCCGCGCTGGCCCAGCTCCTCGAGCAGCTCGAGCCCGCTGCGGCCGGGCATCACGAGATCGAGCAGCACGACGTCCGGCGTCGCGATCGCGATCTCCCGCAGCGCCGCGTCGACGTCGCCGGCGATCGCGACGTCTCCGTCGGATTTCAGGAGCATGCGCAGGGATTCCTGCACTCCGGGCTCATCATCGACGACGAGAATGCGCGGCATCGCGCGAGCTTATCACGGCGCACCGGGCCCGGGCTCGGGCGTCGGCAGGTCGATCACGATCAGCGTCTCCGGGCCCTGCGTCGGATCGATCGTGAGGCGCCCGCCGAGCGCCGCCACGATCGTCTCGGCGAGCACGTACTCGAGGATGTGGTGGACGGGATCGAAATCGCCGCCCATCCCCTCGGCGCGGGGGTCGCGGTGACGCAGCAGCAGGCGCAGACGCGGCCGGCCGTCGGCCGCGCGCGCGATCCAATGGGTCGCCAGGAACAGGTCCCCTCGTTCGGGCAGGGAGTCGAGGGCGCGATCGATGAGACCCGCGAGCGCGATCTCGAGGGCCTCGGCATCGGCGAGGGCGAAGGGCAGCGAACGCTCGAGCTCGGACAGGACGACCAGCCGGCTGCGGCCGATCGCATCGCGCCGCTCGGCGAGGAGTCGATCGACGAGGGCGGAGACGTCGACGGGCTCGCGGGCCAGCCGGTCCCGCGCGGCAGCCTTCGCGAGCCGGGTCACGACGTCCTGGATACGGGCGATGTCCTTGCCGACGAGATCCTTGAAGCGGGCGCGGAAGGTCTCGTCGGCGTAGTGCTCGGGCAGCAGCTCGGTGAAGGTCCGGATCGATACGAGGGGATTGCGGATCTCGTGGGAGAGGCTGCGCGCGAGCTTTCGCCAGGCGGGATCGGCGCTCGCGTTCGCTGGCGTCGCTGGTGAGAACGCCGAATCCGAGGGCGAGAACGTCGCGGGCGACGAGGGCCGCC
>CAZFKD010000001.1:0-32258 GCA_964519695.1 uncultured Spirochaetaceae bacterium | reverse complement strand
GGGCTCGTCGCGCGACCAGCGCTCCGCGAGGCGCGTCAGCTCGGCGCTCGGGTCGAGCTCGGGATCGATCGGGAGCGCATCGGCCTGTTCGCCGGCCTCAGCGTCAGCAAAGCCCGAGCCGGCGCGCCGGGCATCGCGCACGAGCGCGTCATCGCGCGCGGGCACCGCGCGGTCTGGGGAATCGCTGGAGGCCGTCGCGCGCTCGTCGGGGAAGTGCAGGTCGGGCGCTTCGATCGGGTCGCGCGCTGCGCTCGCGAGCGTCGTTCGGAGCACGGATTCGAGCTCGGCGCGATCGCCCCACCACGGCTGCTCGGCGAGCGCCGCGAGCGCGCTCGGGGCGAAGGCCCGGACGTCCGCCCCGATCTGGGCGGCGAAGTCCCGGGCCGTCGCCGCGGCGATGCGCGCGATTTCGCCGACGTGGGGATCGAGGGGCGGCACGTCGACGATGAGCGGCGCGAAGGCCCGCACGAGCACGGCCTCGAGTCGATCGTCGAGGCCGGCGGGGCCGGCAGTCGCAATCCAGCGGAGCGGTCCGGCGAGCGACGCGTCCGGTGGCGTTTGTTCGCGGACCCATTCGGCGAGAGCGCGCTGCGCGCTGCGCGGCAATTCGTCGATCTCGTCGAGCCAGACGGTGCGGATGCGGAGGCCGGTGCGGGCGCGGGCGGCCTCGAGTCGCGTCGCGAGGGCATCGATCTCGCCCAGCTCGCGCGCATCGATTCGGAGCATCGGGCCGCGGCCCGCGCGCGCGTGCTCCGCGTGGAGACCCGACAAGGAGCGTCCGCTTCCGGGCAGGCCGCGGAGCAGCAGGGGCAGGGCGCCGAAGCGCGGATCGAGGGCGCGTTCGAGCCCGGGAAAGCCGGTTTCCCCGAACCACGCGGCGAAGCGCGCGGCAGCCCGGGCCTCGCGGCGTCGGTTGGCGAGGCTCGGGCGGATGCGCTGCGCGAAGGCCGTCGCGATCTCGCGTCGCAGGGCGGCGGGATCCGGCGGATGGACGATCACGATCGGGTCGATCGCCTCGAAGAGCCGCAGGCTCTCGGCGCGCTGCGACGCCGTACAGATCAGGATCCAGCGCGCGTCGCGAACACGCTGCGCGAGGGCGAGGGCGAGGGCGAAGTCGAGCTCGCGGTCTGGGTCGGCCTCCGGCGCCGGCTGGCTCGGGCTCGGCCGATCGGGGCCGGGCAGCGCGAGGACGATGGCGTCCGGGACTTCGTCGCGCGGAAATTCAGCGGGTGAAGGGCCGCCGCTCGAGATCCGGCTCGCGGCGAGGCCGGTCGCGCGGGCGAGAGCGGCGCGTGCCTGTGGGCTGCGATGGACGATCCAGAGCTTCGACATGGGAACCAACGTGGACAGCACAGCAGGGTCGAAAGAACCGGGTGATGCGCCACACTAACGCGTTCCGATGCCCGCGAGCCATGCGAATCGGGCATGCGCGCGGCGCGGGGCGGGCGGGGCTGCGCAGGTCCTGATCTAAGCTCGCGGATCCGATCGCGTTCTCGCTGCCGTTCGGCGATTGGGTCGCTCGCTGCGAGCGCGAGCGGCGGAGCAGTCGGGCGAACGTTTCGGCGAAACCGGTCGGCGAACGGTTCAGCGGCCGTCCCGCGAAGGGGCGTGCGGAAGATCGTCGGATGCGCGGCGCGGCAGGTTCGCGTCGGAGGGAGTTCGATCGATGGGCGGGTCGGAGGAAGCGGGGCAAGCCCAGCCGGGGCGGGTGCGCGCGGCGCGACCCCAGGAGATCGATCGGATCGCCGCGCTCTGGGGCCTGATCACCGACCACCACGCCGCGCTCGATCCCCTCTTCCGGATGCGCCGCGGTCCCGTGGCCGAGGGCGAGCTGCGCGAGCTGCTGCGCGCCCTGCGCCGGGATCCGGATGCCGAGATCTTCGTGCTCGACGTCGGCGGGACGCCAGAGGGGCTCTGCATCGTCCGCATCGATCGGGCGCCGCCGATCCTGGAAGAGACCGAGCGCGCGGAGATCACCGACGTCGGCGTACGCCCGCAGTGGCGGCGGCACGGCTTCGGTCGCCGCCTGGTCGAGGCCGCACAGGACTGGGTCCGCGACCGCGGCGTCGCGCGGATCGAGATCCAGGTCGCCTCCGGAAACCGCGAAGGCCAGGCCTTCTGGCGCTCCCTCGGCTACGGCGACCTGATGGACGTGCTCCACAAACGCCTGTAGTTTCCGCAGCCGCTTACCTGCCCCGCGCCCGTCTTCCCGCGCAGGACGAGTCACTGGAAAAATCCCTGGAAAAATCCTTGGAGATGTCCCCGGATATGGCCCCGCAATCCCCGCAGCAGAAACCCACGCCGATCGCGCAGGCCCTGAACGACCAGCTCGATCAGGCCGCCCCCGAGATCCTCGCGATGCTCTCCGCCTACGGGCGTCGCCTCTATTTTCCGAAGGGCATCATCTCCCAGTCGGCCGAGGCCAAGCAGAAGGCTCATCGCTTCAATGCGACGATCGGCATCGCGACCGAAGGCAAGGGGCCGATGGCGCTCCCGTCGGTGGCGGCGCAGCTCGGCGGGATTCCGGCGGCCGATGCCGTGACCTACGCGCCGCCCGCGGGTCGCCCCGGGCTGCGCCAGGCCTGGCGCGGGAAGCTCCTGCTCGAGAACCCGAGCCTCGCGGATCGCCGATTCGGCGAGCCGATCGTGACCAACGCGATCACCCACGGCCTCTCCGTCGCGGGCGAGCTCTTCATCGATCCCGGCGACGTCATGCTGATGCCCGACAAGCTCTGGGGCAACTACAAGCTGACCTTCGAGGTCCACCACGGTGCCACGATCGAGACCTTCCCCTTCTACAAGGGCAAGGGCCTCGGCGCGGGCAACGGCATCGATACCGAGGCCTTCGGCAGGCGCCTCGCCGAGCTCGCGCAGGGCCGCGAGAAGCTGCTCGTCCTGCTCAACTTCCCGAACAACCCGACGGGCTACATGCCGACACCCGCCGAAGGCGAGGCGCTCGCCGGGGCGCTGATCGCCCAGGCGAAGCGCGGGACGAAGCTCGTCGTCTTCTGCGACGACGCCTACTTCGGTCTCTTCTACCACCTCGGCGCCCCGTCGATGACGGAGTCGCTCTTCGGCCATCTCACCGGCCGCCATCCGAACCTGCTCGCCGTCAAGCTCGACGGAGCGACCAAGGAGCTCTTCGTCTGGGGCCTCCGCTGCGGCTTCGTCACTTTCGGCCCAGGCCGTCCCGAGACGGCCGACGTCGTCTGCGAGGTCCTCGACGCGAAGGCGCGCGGCGCCATCCGCGGCGGGATCTCGAACGTGCCGCAGCTCTCGCAGTCGATCGTCGAGCGGGCCCTCGCGGCGCCGGGCATCGACGCCGAGCGCGCCGAGAAATGCGAGATCCTGCGCGTGCGTGCCGCGCGCGTCCACGAGATCGCGAGCCAGCCCCGCTTCGCGGAGAGCTGGTCCGTCTATCCCTTCAACAGCGGCTATTTCATGCTCGTCGAGGTGAAGGGCGTCGATGCCGAGAAGCTGCGCGTCCATCTGCTCGACGAATACGGCATCGGTCTGATCGCGACGAGCGCGAGCGACATCCGCGTCGCGTTCTCCTGCCTCGAAGTCGAGCAGATCGAGCCGCTCTTCGAAGCGCTCCACGAGGCGATCCAGAAGCTGCGCTGAGGGCGCTCCCGCTCGAGCCTGCGCCCGGGCCTACTGGCCCGCGGCTTCGATGGCGTCGAATGCGCGGACGAGCTCGATCTGGAGCGCGATGGCGCGCGACAGCGCGTCGATCGAGATGCGCTCGTCGACGCCGTGGACGCCGCTGAGCTCTTCGTTCGTCAGCGCGCGCGGGACGAATCCGTAGGCGACGATGCTGGTCTCGCGGAACCAGTGGGCGTCCGTGAATCCGCCGATCAGGCGCGGGACGACGAGTCCGACGGGCTCCTGGCGACCGGCGACCGCTTCGATCGCACGGTAGAGGGGCGTGTCGGCCGACGACGCCCGCGACGAGAAGCTCAGCACCTCTTCGATCTCGATCGTGCTGTCGTCGATCAGCGCCGCGATCGCCGCCGTGAAGTCGGCGCAGGATCGGCCCGGAAGGAGTCGCGCATCGAGCTGCGCTCGCGCGACAGATGGTGCGACGTTGGTCGCGGGCCCGCCTTCGAGCAGGGTGATCGAGATCGTGTTGCGGACCAGGGCGTTCTGGCTCGGATCGTCGAGGAAGCGGCGGCGGAAGCCTTCGTCGCGTTCGAGCGCGCCGGACAGGTTCTGATAGGCGGCGCGATCCCATTCGGGCGCGAGCGGCGCGAGGGCCGCGAACATCGCCTCGACTTCGTCGAGCACGCGGACGGGCGATTCCGCGCGCCGGATCTTGTCGAGCGCCGCGATCAGTCGGGGCACCGCGTCGTCGCGCGTCGGTGCGGAGCTGTGGCCGCCGCGACCGTGGGCGCGCAGCTCGAGCCAGCACGGCGATTTCTCGGTCAACGACACGCCCCAGATCGGCGGATGCGGCGTCTCGTCGCTGCCGGCGAGCTGGATGCCGCCGCCCTCGGTCAGCAGGTAGCCCATGCCCTCGATCAGCTCGGGATGCTTTTCGAGCAGCCAGCCCGCGCCGTTGCGACCCCCCGTCTCCTCGTCGGGCGTCGCGAGGAAGAGCACGTCGCGCTCGAGCCGTTCGCCCGAGCTCGCGAGCTCGAGCAGGGCCATCAAATGGATCACGGCAATGCCCTTCGCGTCGAGCGCGCCCCGCCCCCAGACGTGTCCGTCTGCGATGCGGCCCGAGAAAGGCGGAACGCTCCACTCGGACGGGTCCGCCGGCACGGTATCGAGATGGGAGAGCAGGATCAGACCCGGTCGCTCGCCCCGCCCCCGCAGTCGACCCCAGACCGCGGCTCGGGGTTTTCCACCGTTGGGATTTGGCGTCGTCACGACGTCGCTCTCGATTCCCTCTCGAGAGAGGATCTCGGCGAGCCGATAGGCGAGTGCCTGCTCGCGTCCGGGCGGATTGACCGTCTGCATCCGGATCGCCTCGGACAGAACCGCGCTGGCGCGTTCGGCGACGGAAGCGCGCGGAAGCAGCGCATCGAAGGGCCAGGCGGCGTGAGCCGGTGTGATCGCGATGACGGAAAAGAGCACGAGAGCGAACGAGAATGCGAGAGAAGACGGATTGCCCAGCGCGCGTGCAGGCGTGGCGTGCGATTCGGCAATGGGACGCGAGCGCCTCATGTCGCAACGGATCCTGTCCCGTTTTCCCGATCGTCTCGAGCGGCGCGGCTCATGCAGGGCGTGCAGGGCGTGCAGGGCATGCAGGGCGTGCCGGGGATGAAAGCGCTTGCGGGGGGCGTGCATCGAGGCCTCGGGCCTTGCGGACATGAAGGTCTTCGGACCTCGGATGCGAGGCCGATCGAGTGGGGATTCTAGTGTGATAAAGATCACGATGCAGACCTGCTTCCATCAGGCTAAACATAGCCACTGCCTCGGTACCCCCAGGAGAGTCTCTTGAGCGATCAGCCGAAGAACGACGGGAAAGCGCGGCGCCTGCGCGCGCTGCGGGAAGCCTTCCGATCGCAGGCCGGCGTGCTCGCCGGCTCGCTGGCCGCCGCGGTCGCCGGGCGTCTGTTCCGGGGCGCTCGCCGTGTTAGGCAAGGGCTGGCCTACTCCTTCGAGACCCGGATCGGGATCGCCGCCCTGCTCGTCCTCGTCAGCGCAGTCGTCGGATTCGAGCTCGGCGGGCGCGTGATCGCCGCCGCTCCGCGGGTGGCGGCCGAGGGAATCGACGACGCCTTCGCACATGCCGCGCATGCCTTCGGCCAGGTTCGCGAGAGCGGATCGGAAGTCGATCTCGAAGCCCTCGGCGACGGCATCGAGCTCGCTTCGGGCGAGCTCGTTGCGCGTTATGCGCCGGTATCGATCGACGCCCTCCCCGTTCATCGGCCGGTCGTCAGCGAGGGCCCGATCCTGCCGGAGGAGCCCGTCGCCGAAATGGGCCCGGTCCCGCAGGACGAGCTGACGCTGGTGACCGAAGGCGAGGTCCAGGGCAGCCTCGCCTCTTCGCTGCGTCGGCAGAACGTCTCCCCGGCCGCGATCCATCTCATCTCGACCGAGCTCCGAAAGGTGTTCGATTTCCGTCGCTCTCGCGCCGGCGATGCCTACCGCCTGACCCAGGGATCGGACGGCCGCATCCTCGACTTCCAGTACACCCAGGGCGACGGCGACAGCTATTCGCTCGCCTGGAAAGGGACGCGCTACGTTGCGAGCAAGCAGTCGGAGATCCTCGAGCCCCAGGTCGCGAAGATCGCGGGCGTCGTCGACGGCTCCTTCTACGATGCGATCATGGCGCTCGGCGAGCAGAGCGCGCTCGCGACCGAATTCGCGAAGATCCTGGCCTGGGACATGGATTTCAGCCGCCACGTCCATCCGGGCGACGAGTTCTCGATCCTCTACGAGCGGATGTACACGAAGGGGGTCGACGGCAAGGCCGTCTATGTCCGTCCGGGCCGGATCCTCGCCGGACGTTATTCGGGTCGCGCGGGCGAACATACGCTCGTCTACTACGAGAACGGCGACGGCGAGGGCGCCTATTTCCGTCCGGACGGCAGCTCGATCGAGCGCGCGTTCCTGGCCGCGCCCCTCGAGTTCAGCCGGATCACCTCGCGCTTCACGAACGCCCGCCGCCATCCGATCCTGAACATCACCCGCCCGCATCCCGGCATCGACTACGCGGCGCCGTACGGGACGCCGATCTTCGCCGTCGCCGACGGCGTCGTCGAGTTCCGCTCGCGCGCGGGCGCTTCGGGCAATCTGATCCGGATCCGGCATTCTGGCGGCTATACGTCCCATTACGCCCATCTCTCGAATTTCGCGCGCGGCTTGAACGTCGGCGACAAGGTCCGCCAGAAGGAGATCATCGGCTACGTCGGGAGCACCGGCCTCTCGACGGGGCCGCACGTCTGCTTCCGCGTGAAGAAGAACGGGCAGTACGTCGACCCGATGCGGATCGCGAAGCCGGCAGGCCCGGCGATCGAATACGACCGGATCGATCATTTCCGCGACGTTCGCGATCAGCGCCTCGCCGACCTCGGCCGGGGCCCGTTCATCGCCGCGAACGAGGCGCTGTAGCCCCCTGGCATCCCGATCCGATCCTTCCGGCGCGTTCGCGGGCGACCCCCGCGACCGGGTCGACGGGACGGGCGATGCGAGCCCCCAGACGGAGACCCCCGGCGATTTTCGGATGGCGCCCTCGCTCGCGCGCGCCCTGCTGGGGGAGCCCGTGCGGGTGGGGACCGAAAATCCGGCCAAGCTCGGCGCGGTTCGGGCGGCCCTCGCGGCGTTCGCGGATCGGCCGGAGCGGCTCTCGCTCGAGGGGATCTCGGTCGCGAGCGGCGTTCCCGAGCAGCCGGTCGGCTGGCTCGAGATCATGGCGGGCGCCCGGAACCGCGCTCGGGCCGCGCTGGTCTCGGGGCCCTGCGTCCTCGCCCTGGGCATCGAAGACGGTCTCATCGAGCTTCCGCTGCCCGGCGAGCCCGGCGAGGGGGGTGCCGCGCGTCCGGGCAGCCGGGGACGCCCTCCGGTCTTCAACATCGGCTGCGCCTGGGTCTGCGACGGGGAGCGCGAGGGGACGGGCTTCTCTTCGGGCTTTGCGTATCCGACGGCCTGCCTCGGGCGGGCCTTTCGCGACCGCGAGCAGATCGGCGCCCTCTTCGACGCCCTCTGGCGGGCCGAGCGGGGGGCGGGCGGAAGCCCGCCGGCCGGCCCGGCCGAGGCCGATGGCCCCGGTGGCCGCCGGGGCGGCAATATCGGGCAGCTGACCCAGGGCCGGCTCGACCGGAGCGCCTATGGAGCGCAGGCGATCCTCTGCGCGCTCGTTCCCTTTCTGCATGCGGATCTCTACGATTGAGCGCCCCGCGCGCCCCGCCCCGGAAGGAGCCGTCCGCATGTACCAGAAGGACCAGCCCGTCGAAGGGCTCGGTGACCTCGTCGGCTATTTCCGCGCTGCGGAGAAGCCGCGCGAGCGCTGGCGGGTCGGGACCGAGCACGAGAAGGTCGGCGTCTACGCGGATACGGGCGACCGGGTGCCCTTCGAAGGCCCGAACGGCATCGCCGCGCTCTTCGATCGCCTCGTCGCCGAGGGCGGCTTCGAACCCGTCCTCGAACAGGGTCTCACGATCGCCCTCGAGGCGAACTCGGGCGGCAGCATCACGCTCGAGCCGGGGGGCCAGTTCGAGCTCTCCGGCGCGCCCCTCTTCTCGAGCGAAGAGACCCGGGCGGAGCTCGCGGATCATCTCGCGCTCGTGAAACGGCATTCGAGCGAATTCGGGATCGCCTGGCTCGCGCTCGGGATGGATCCCTTCCATTCGGTCGGCCAGATCCCGCAGATGCCGAAGAGGCGTTATGCGGTGATGCGGAGCTATCTGCCGACGCGTGGCGGGCTCGGCCTCGAGATGATGCATTCGACCGCGACCGTCCAGGCGAACTATGACTTCTCGGACGAAGCGGACATGATCGCGAAGATGCGCCTCGGCGTGATGGCGATGCCGGTCGTGTCCGCGCTCTACGCGAACTCGAGCCTCTCCGGAGGACGCGAGAACGGATTCGTATCGAAGCGTCTCATGATCTGGCGGGACACCGATCCGGATCGCTGCGGCCAGATTCCCTTCGTCTTCGATCCGGACTTCGGTTACGAGCGTTATGCGCGCTGGGCGCTCGACGTGCCGCTCTTCTTCGTCGTGCGTGGAAAACATTACGAGCCCGGCGACGGCACGACGTTCCGCGAGTTCATGGAGCGCGGATTCCGCGGTCTTCGCGCGACGATGGCCGACTGGGAGACCCATCTGACGACGCTGTTCCCCGACGTCCGGCTCAAGCGGATCGTCGAGGTCCGCGGTGCGGACACTGCGTCGTTCGGTCATCTCTGCGCCCTCGCGCCGCTCTGGAAGGGGCTGTACTACGATGCAGGCGCGCTCGCCGCCGCCTTGGAGCTCTTCGCGCGCACCTCCGTCGCCGAGCTCGATGCAGGCCAGCTCGACGTCGCGAAGCGCGGGCTGCGGGCGGAGATGGGCGGGAGCAAGGTCGTCGATCTCGCCCGAGAACTCGTCGCCTGCGCGGCCGAGGGGTTGCGCCGGATCGCGGCGGAGGCGCATGCGCCGACGGACGAGTCGCCGCTGCTCGATCCGCTCCGGGAGCAGATCGCGAAGGGTATCAGCCCGGGAGAAGAGATCCTCGAGCGCTGGCGCGGAGAGTGGAATCGGGATGGCTCGAAGCTGATCGAGGCGACGCGATTTTGAGTGTGAATGCGAATCCGAAGATCCTGATCGTCGACGACGAGGAGGCCATCCTCGAGACGTTGACGTTCACGTTCATGGACGACTACGAAGTCCTGACGACGCCGGATCCGCAGGCGGCGATGGCGCTGCTCGAGGCGAACCAGCCCGTCGCCGTCGTCATCACGGATCAGCGCATGCCCGGCATGACCGGGGTCGAGCTCCTGAAGCGCGTCTACGAGCGCTTCCCGGAGACGGTGCGGATCATCCTGACCGGCTTCGCCGATTCGGAAGCGACGATCAAGGCCATCAACGACGGCCACATCTACGGCTACGTCAACAAGCCCTGGGAGCCCGACGAGCTGAAGTCGATGGTCCGCAGGGCGGTCGAGCTGCACCGGCTCACCCTCGAGAACCGGCGCCTCGTCGAGGACTTGCGGCATGCGAACTTCTTCCTCGGCGCCGTGATGGACCGGCTGCGGACCGGCGCGATCGCGCTCGATCGCGACGGCATCGTGCGGGCGGTGAACAAACCGGCGACGGCCTTCATCGGCCTCGACGAAGACGTTCTCGGCCGCTCGATCGAGTCCGTGCTCGCGCGCAATCATCTGACGGACCTCGGCCGGACGGTGCGCGCGCTGGCCGAGGAGGCGGGCGGCTCCTTCGAAGAGGTCGATCTGCGCGTCGGCGCTGGTCATCGCATCCGGGTCTCGAACCAGGCGCTCGTCGACGACGCGGGGCAGCCGATGGGGCGGGTGGTGCTCTTCAAGGAAATCTCCCACGAGCCCCTGACGCGCGACTTCGAGGCGATCGTGGGGAATCTCTCGGCCTTCGACTCGGATGCGGTCGGCGCGCTCCGAAGCGAGCTCGAGAACGCGCTCGCGGCGCTGACGGCGCTCGGCGAGCGGGTCAAGGCGGCGCGCATCGAATCCGCCAACATGACGGAGCTCGCCGAACGCGTCTCGCGCACGCGCACCGCGATCGCGAAGTGGCTCGACGTCGACGACACCCTCTCGGTCGAGGAGTATCCCGACGCCCAGCTGCTGCGCGACCGGATGAAGATCGCTTCGCAGCGCTGGCCGCATTCCGACGCCCCGCCGAAGGGCATCGCGCGCCTGGCCCGCAAGGTCGAGGACTACTACGAGAGCGGCGAGAATTCGCGGGATCGGATCCTCTAGATGGAGGCGAAGGCCCCGTCGGAGCCCACACTCCCGACCGTCCGTGGCCTGCCCCGTCTCGAGCTCCGCGTCGAGCGCCTCCAACTGCGACTCCGCTTCACGTTCGCGTTCCACGCCCGGGAGGTCCGCTTCGAGATCGCGCGCGGGAGCGGCGAGTTCGAGCGCATCTTCCCCGAGACGTTCAGCTTCCGCGCGCCCGAGCACGATCCGACCGAGCTGTTCCTCCAGCTCGAGGACCTGCTCTCGAAGCCGCGCCTGCTCGGCCCGCGGACGACGGCGCGGGACGCGCGCAACCTGCTGGTGCGCCTGCTCTCGAACGCACCGCGCTATTTCGAGGAGCTTTTCCGGCAGACCGATGGCGGCAGCCGGCTCGGAGACGCCCAGCGACTGCGGTTCCATCAGGATCTCGCGCTGCTCTCCCAGATCTGTCTGCGATTCATCGAGACCCACGACCTCGACGGAGGCCGACCGCTGCGTCTGGCGGGCTTCGCGCTGCGCCGCCGGATCTACGAATCGCTGCGCGAGCTCGTCACCGGCCGGGTGGATCCCGGATACCTGCAGCGCTACGTCGAGGGCAGCGAGAAGCTCGTCGACTCCAGCGACGATCCGACCGAGAGCGGCTTCTTCCAGGTCCTCGAGACGGGCGAGAAGGCGGCGGCCGACCGCATGATCCTGCGGATGGCGGAGCGGGCGTTCTACCTCTGGGTCGAGGGCGTCTGCCTCGACGAGGAGAACCAGGCCTTCGAGAAGGAGGATTCGCCCTTCCGGGACCGGGAGAGCGAGATGATCGGCGCCATCGCCGTGCGGGGGGCGACGCGCATCGAGCGCGGACGCGACCTGATGCCCTTTCTCCGCCGCTCGGATCGGAACACGAAGCGCATCTTCGACAAGCTCGAACGCTGGTTCCTGCGCGCCTACGACATCCGCAACGCCTCGGCGATCATCAACTATTCGGCGGCGCTCGGGCGGGGGCGCGCATCGACGAATCGCCCCCTGACCTGGCACACGCCGCGCATCCACGCGTTCACCCTCGCCGCCCTGCTCGCGCCCTTCATCGTCGGGAGCTTCGTCTACGAGCGCCATCCCCGCTGGATCGATCTGGTCTGTTCGGCCGAGGTCGTCTTCGTCAACCTCTCGGCGCTCTGGTTCCTGCTCTACAAGTTCTGCTGGAAGCGCGATCTGTCCTTCTTCCATTCCTCGATTCCCCGGATCGGGGCGGGCATCATCGTCGGCTACCTGCCCGTCTTCCTGATCGACGAGGTCTGGGACCTCGCCAGCCATTCGACTTTCGCGCTGAGTGCGGTGACGATGCTGCTCGGGCTCGTGACCCTGCTCTACGTCTACGTCGAGATCGCCCATCGCATCCCGGATACGGCCGTCGCTTTCGCCCGGGCCCGGACGATCTTCCTGCTGGGCGTCGTCGAGGCCTTCGGGGCGGGGATCGTGATGACGAGCCTGGTCGGCCCCTTCATGGTCGCGCGCAACTGGGTGCCCGAAGGTGCCGGGACGTCGGTCGAAGCCCTGAAGACGACGATGCCGCCGATGATCGGGCAGCTCCCCCACGTCGTCGGCTACGAATCGCTCTGGGTCTTCCCCTCGGCGCTGCTGCTGATGACCTTCCTCTCCTTCTTCATCGGGATCTTCCTCCAGCTGATGTGGGAGGAGCTGCCGATCACCGAGCCGCTCTGAGCCATCACGGGCCGATCGGGGCGCTGCGTCGATTGGCGAGCCCCCGTCGTCGACCTTAGACTTCGGCCGCGCTCCCCTCCCGATCGCGAGATCCGACCGAAAGGAACGACCATGGACTCCGAGCACCGCCGAGTGCTCATCATCGGCAGCGGCCCCGCCGGCTACACGGCGGCGATCTATACCGCGCGTGCCGGACTCGAGCCGCTCGTGCTGGCGGGCCTCAATTTCGGCGGCCAGCTGATGATCACGACCGAGGTCGAGAACTACCCGGGCTACCCCGACGGCATCACCGGCCCCCGCATGATGGAAGACTTCCAGAAGCAGGCCGAGCGTTTCGGGACTGTGATCGTCTTCCAGGACGCGACCCACGTCGACTTCTCGCAGCGGCCCTTCGTCGTCGAGACCGAGAGCAAGCGCTACACCGCCGACGCGATCATCGTCGCGTCGGGCGCCTCCGCGCGCTGGCTCGGGCTCGACTCGGAGAAGCGGCTCACGAACAAGGGCGTCTCGGCCTGCGCGACCTGCGACGGCGCGCTCTTCCGCGGCAAGCCGATGGCGGTCGTCGGCGGAGGTGACACCGCGATGGAAGAGGCGCTCTTCCTGGCGCGCTTCGCGACGCAGGTGACGCTGGTCCACCGCCGGGGCGAGCTGCGCGCTTCCAAGATCATGCAGGAGCGCCTGCTCGCGAACCCGAAGATCGAGGTCGCCTGGCACTCGGCGGTCGACGAGGTGCTCGGCGACGAGTTCGTGACGGGCGTCCGCCTGCGCGACGTGCGCGACGAATCGAAGCGGGAGATCCCGCTCGACGCCGTATTCATCGCGATCGGCCATCAACCGAATACGGCGCTCTTCGGCCAGCAGCTCGAGCTCGATCCGGCGGGTTATGTCCGGGTCGCTCCGGGCACGACGCGGACCTCGGTCGAGGGCGTATTCGCCTGCGGCGACGTCGCGGATCCGACCTATCGCCAGGCCGTGACCGCGGCCGGAACGGGCTGCATGGCGGCAATCGACGCGGAGCGCTGGCTCGGCGAGCACGGCATCGCATGACGTCGTCCGGCGGCAGCTCCGTACGCCACCGCCGGGCGTCCACTCGCTGGCGAGGCGCCGAGGCCGAGCGCGCCTGGACCGCCTCGGGAGTTCGGGCTTCAGCGGCAGTTGGGACGTCCTCGTCAGCTGTGGAGAGGAGAGCCGACCGATGAGCCTCCCCAAGATGGGCCTCACCAAAGACCAGCTCGAGCGACTCACGAATCACTCGCCCGACATCGTCATCGCCACCGACCACAAGGGCCGGGTCGTCTACTTCAACGACGGAGCCCACGACACCCTCGGCTACGAATCCGGCGAGGTGCTCGGCGAATTCGTGGGGCTCTTCTATCCGACCATCGACGAAGCGCGCCGGGTCGGCGGCGCGATGCGGAGTCCTGAGTACGGCGGAAAATCCCGGGTCAACGCGCTCGAGACGACCTTCGTCGCGCGCTCGGGCGAGCACATCCCCGTCGCGATCTCCGGCACGATCCTCTACGACGACGACGGGCGCGAGAGCGGGACGATCGGTTATGCGAAGGATCTGCGCGAGATCCGCCGCAAGGACAAGCTCGCGACGCTCGGCGAGGTCGCGATCGGTCTCGCCCACGAGATCAACAACCCGCTCGCGGTGATCGTGAATCAGGCGACGCTGCTCGAGGACGAGATCGGGCGGCTCGCCGGCGAAGGCGACTGCTCGGTCGAGAACGAGCGGCTCGACGCGATCCGCCGCGAGGTCGCGCGCATCAGCGAGATCGTCGAGCGGCTCGGCGAGATGGTGGCGACGGATAGCTACGAGACGATCCATTACGTCGGCCCCGCGCGCATGGTCGACCTCCGCAGCCGCGAGCGCCGGCGCCACGTCCCGGATCCGCGCCTGCGCGGTCTGAACATCCTCGTCGCCGACGACGATCCCGGCATCGGGCGGACGCTCGCCGAGATGCTCGAGACGGACGGCTGCCGCGTCGAGGTCGCGAACGACGGGGAGCAGGCGCTCGCGATGCTCGCGGCCAAGCCCTTCGATCTCGTGCTCTCCGACGTCGTCATGCCGAAGATGGACGGCTACGAGCTCTACCTGCAGGTGCGCGAGAGCTATCCGAACACGCCCGTCCTGATGATGACCGCCTTCCACTACGACAAGGACCACATCATCAAGCGCAGCCGCATGGAAGGCCTCGAAGGCGTGATCTTCAAGAAGCCCGTCGATCCCGATCGGCTGCGGCAGGTGATCGCGGAGTCGGTCAAGGGGCGCTGAGGGTCGTCGCCCATCCGCTAAGCTGGCCGGCCAGATGCAAAGCGCCATTCTGATACGCCGTCCGGAGCTCTCCTTGGCGATCCCGCCCGACGCGGCGGACGCGCCGCGGTTGCCGCGAGACTGGTACGGCGGCGATCCCTTCGCGACCCATTTCCTCGATGCGCTCTCTTCGACGTTCCCCTTCGGCGAGGCCTTCTTCGTCCGCTCGGTCCTTCGCTACCGCGAACGCATCGACGATCCGGTGCTCCTCGGTCGGATCCGCGGCTTCGCCGGCCAGGAGGGGCAACACAGCCGCCTCCACGACGAACATCTCCAGCTCCTGCTCGCGCAGGGCTATGCGCTGCTGGGCCGGCGAAACCGCTTTGTCGACCGTATGCTTCGCCTGCAGAATCGCCGGGCCCCGAAGCTCTCCCTCGCGATCACCGCCGCGCTCGAGCATCTGACCGCGATCCTCGCCCGCCAGCTGCTCGAGGACGATGCCCGCCGGACGGCCGCGATGCATCCCGTCATGGCGCCGCTCTGGCGCTGGCATGCGCTCGAGGAGGCGGAGCACAAATCCGTCGCCTACGACGTCCTGCAGCGGGTCGCGCCGAGCCGAACGCTCCGCGTCGTCGCGATGATGCTCGCGTCGTTCTTCTTGACGCTCGAGACGGCGATGCGCACGAGCTACATGCTCGCGAGGGACGGACGCTTCTTCGATCGGCGGATCTGGGCGAACGGGATGCGATTTCTGTGGGGCGAGGCGGGGCTGCTGCGCGGGACGGCCCCCGCCTATCGGGCCTGGTTCGGCCGCGATCATCATCCCGACGAGATCGACGACGCGCCCCTGATCGCCCACCATGCCCCCCGCGTCGAGCGGGAGATCGCGGGCTGAAGCAGCGCGAGCGCTCGGCGCTTCGCCAGGGCGGAGATCGGGGCGAGGCCGGCCCGACCGGCGCGGGGCGTCCGCGGCAGGTCGAGCCAGTGAGCGGAGGAGGAGCGATGACCGGATCCCTGAGCGTCCGCATCGATGGGGCGATCGGCGAGCTTCGGCTCGAGCGGCCGGAGAAGCGCAATCCGCTCTCCGTCGAGATGCTCGAGGCGATCGCCTCGGCAGCGCGGCGCTTCGACGAGGCGCGCGGGCTCAAGGTCGTCGTCGTGCGCGGCAGCGGAGAGAGCTTCTCGAGCGGCGCCGATCTCGCGAGCTTCGCCGCGACGCCGGGACGCACGACGCGGGAGGTCGCCGAGCTCGGGCGCGCGATGGCCGATGCGCTCGAATCGATGCGGGCGATCACGATCGCCGCGATCCGGGGCTGGTGTGTCGGAGGCGGGCTCGTGCTCGCGTCGGCCTGCGATCTGCGCATCGCGAGCGAAGGGGCGCGCTTCTCCATTCCGGAGGTCGATCTCGGAATTCCGCTCGCCTGGGGCGGGATCCCGCGGCTCGTGCGCGAGCTCGGTCCCGCGCGGACGAAGGAGCTCGTGCTGACCTGCCGGCCCTTCGATGCGGAAGAAGCGCGCGCAGCCGGATTCCTGAACCGCGTGGTGCCCGAGGATCGGCTCGATGCGGAGGTCGACTCGCTCGCCGCCGCGCTCGCGAGGAAGGCTTCGCACGCGCTCTTCTCGACCAAGCGCCACGTCAACGCTGTGACGGACCAGATGGTCGGAACGATGCGCTCGTGGTCCGACGCGGACGGTCTCGTCACGGCTTTCGCCGACGAAGAATGCGCCGCTGCGCGCCGCGCCTACCTCGGTTCGAGGAGGACCGGCTCGCGCGCCCGGGCCGACTGAAGATCCGATCGGGTCGTCCGTCAGGACACCGTCTTGCGTTGGAGGCGCATCAGGGCGCCCTCTTTCGCCTGGGAATCAGGGCGCGTTGCCGAGCATGCCGGCATCGCGCAGGCGCTGGTCGACGCGGGTCTGGAACGGCTCGGTCAGGGGGCCGGTCGCTTCCTGCATCTTGCCGATGAAGGCTTCGTTCAGCGTCGGCGTCTGCGCGAGCAGCTTCTTCGCGACCGGCGATTCCCAGAAATCGGCGATCGCGGCGATCTCCTTCGCGGAGAAATGCTGGACGTAAACCGTCGAGTAGAGATCGGCGAGAAATTCGACGTCGCTGAAGCGCTGACCGAAATCCTTGCGGGCCTCCTCGAGGACGATCGCCTGCATCGGCTCCGTGATCGGGATGCCGGTCGAAGCGAGACCCTGCAGGACCTGCTCGGCGGCGGAGTAGGTCATCTGCTCGCCCATCTGGGCGGGGATGTTCTGAGCGACGAGGAAGCGCTTCATCGCGGTGCGAAACGCGGGATCCGGCTTCGCGACCTCGTCGGCCGCCTGTGCGTCGGGTAGCGCTGCGAAGGCGAATCCGAACCCGACTCCGAGAACGAGGGCGATTGCGACCACGAGGACGTTCGGGGCGATCCGGCGAGAGGCGCGCATGGCGGGGCTCCTGGGCGGTTGGGGCGCCGGAGCATACGCGGCCGTCCCGGGGCGCGCCCGCCGCGGCGGGAGGGTGGCAGACAAGGTCAGGGCGACGACCTCGGCCGCACCGGCGTCGAGGAGCGCCTCGGCTGCTGCCTCGAGGGTGCTGCCCGTGGTGAGGACATCGTCGACGAGGGCGATGCGGAGGCCGGCGAGCGGTCGAATCGCGCGACGGGAGGAGGGCCGGGGCGCGGGGCCGCGTTCGTCAGCCGTTTGCGGGACGTGCGGCGCCGTCGATCCCGGGACGCGGAGGGTGACCCGAAAGGCGGCGGCGAGCTGGGCTCGACGCTCGCGGGCGGAGCGGCCGGCCTGGGTCCCGGTATCCCGGATGCGCGCCAGCAGGCCTGGCGCGAAGGGGCATCCGATGCGGCGGGCGATCCGGACGGCGATCCAGTCCGATGGATTGAAGCCCCTTCGGCGCAGCCGGCGCGGATGCAGCGGGATCGGGACGACGAGATCGGGCAGGGCGCGGGTCTCCGCGCGGAGTCGGTCGACCAGCGCTTCGGCCAGGTACTCGACGAGCAGCCGCGTGCCGGGCGGAGGGCCGAAGGGGCCCCTCGGATTCTTGAACGCGGGGATCAGGCGTGCGACCGGATCGGCGTGGCGGGTCGCTGCCAGGCAACGGTGGAGCGGGCTGCCCGCGGCGAGGCAGGCGGGACAACCGGCGAGCCCGCCCGGGGTCGTGTCCCAGCTCGCTTCGCTTCCGGCGCGCTGCGGATCGGTCGGCATGCCGCAGAGGGGGCATCCGTCGGCGCGCCGCCACCAGGGCAGCGCGAGCGCACAGGCCCGACAGAGCGGTCGCGCGGCTCCGCGTGCGATCGCCTCGCCGCACGCCGCGCATTCGCCGGCCGCGAGCGCGTACGCGACGGCGCGGACGCGGGCGGCCGCGAATGTGAAGGCCGGCTCGAGCAGGAGCAAGCGGTCGGCGAGCGATCTCCCGAGGAGGCTGAGCGCGCTCCAGCACCGCCGCCGGCGACCGCGGCGCCCTCCCCCGCGCCGACGCAGCGGGTCCGCGCGATCCATCGCACCCTTCGACTTTCCGTCGCACGAGGCGCGACGCCGGATTTCGGGACCGGGTCGTTCGGACTTCGGCTCAGGCGGCCGGGTCGGCCGCGGGATCGGCTCTGTCGTCGTCGTCCGCCGAGCGGCCGCCGGACTCCGGGTTCGGATCGATGCCCTCGATCTCGAGGTCGATGCGCGGCGCGTCCTGCCAGAGGCGCTCGAGGTCGAACTTGATCCGCGCCTCCGGATCGAAGACGTGGACGATCGCGTCGTTGCAATCGATCAGGACCCAGACGCCGTCGTCCATGCCCTCGACGCCGAGGGGCGTCTCGCCATGGGCCTGCAGAGCCTCGAGCACGCCTTCGGCGATCGCCCGCACCTGCCGGTCCGAGCGGCCGGTGAGCACGATGAAGGTATCCGCGTAGAACGTGAGACTGCGCATGTCGAGTACGATCGGCCGTTCGGCCTTTCGGTCGAGGGCGGCCTCGACGATCCAGCGCGCCTTCTGCTTCGGTTCGACCGTCGTCATCGACTCGTCCTCTCTCCTGCCGCTTCCCGAGCTTCGCTCGCGGCGTAACATCCGCTCTGTTCGATCGCGCTGCGAATCGTCTCCGGAACGAGATACCGGATCGACCGGCCCTCGCGGCACGCCCGCCGGATCCCGCTCGAGGAAACGTCGAGCGCGGTGATCTCGACCAGTTCGATGCGGGTCCCGGCCGTCCGGTGCAGCGCGACGCGTCCGCCCGGCTCGAAGCGGAATCGCTCCCGTACGACCTCGGGCATGCGCTCGGCCAGATCCCGGATCCGGCCCGGCGGCCGCGTCATGACCGCGAAATCGGCGAGCTCGAAGATTCGCAGAGGCGAGCGCCATTCGCCCATCTCGGCGAAGGCGTCCTCGCCGACGATGAAGACCGGTGGCGCGCCCTCGGGATCCCGGTCCCGGATCAGCGTCAGCGTGTCGACGAGGTAGGACGGGCCGCTGCGGTCGATCTCGACCCGATCGACGTCGAAGGCGGGATGGCCGGCGATCGCCCCCTCGACCCAGGCGAGCCGCAGCGCCGCGGGCGCGATCGGATCGCCCTCGCGCTCGCGCTTGTGGGGCGGGACGGCGCTCGGGACGAAGTCGATCTGGTCGAGCTCGAGGGCCTCGCGCACCTCTTCCGCGGCGCGCAGGTGGCCGAGATGGATCGGATTGAAGGTGCCCCCGAACAATCCGATGCGCGGCGCGCGCGGGCTTCGGATCATCCGCGCAGCTGACCGTCGCCCATGAGCACGAACTTGCGCGTCGTGAGCCCCTCGAGACCCATCGGTCCGTAGGCGTGGAGCTTCGTCGTCGAGATTCCGATCTCGGCGCCGAGCCCGAGCTGGAAGCCGTCCGAGAAGCCGGTCGAGCAGTTGACGCCGACCGTCGACGAATTGACGCGCCGCAGCCATTCCTGGCTGTTCGCGTAGTCGTTCGTCAGGATGATCTCCGTATGGTTCGAGCCGTAGCGGCGGATGTGCTCGATCGCCTGGTCCATCGAGTCGACGATCCGGACCGCGAGGATCGGCGCGAGGAACTCCTCCGCCCAGTCCGCGTCGGAGGCCGAGATGGCGTCGCCGAAGATCGCGCGGGTCGCCGCGCAGCCCCGGATCTCGACGCCCGCCTCGCGCAGGTCCTTCAGGACGAGCGGGAGTACGCGATCGGCCGCGCCGCGGTGGCACAGCAGCGTTTCGAGTCCGTTGCAGACCGCCATCTGCCGCAGCTTCGATTCGTGGACGATCGCGACCGCCATCTCCGCCGACGCGCTCTCGTCGATGAACACATGACACACCCCGGCGTCGTGCGCGATCACCGGGATCGTCGACTGCGCCCGCACCTTCCGGATCAGCCCGGGCCCGCCGCGCGGGATCACGAGATCGATCAGGTCGGAGAGACCGAGCAGGACGTCGATCGCCGCGCGATCGACCGTCGGCAGGATCGTGATCGCGCCCTCGGGAATCCCGACCTCACGAGCCGCCGCGCGCAGCTCCTCGCCGAGGGCGAGGTTCGAATGGATCGCCTCGGAGCCGCCGCGCAGGATCACCGCGTTGCCCGCCTTCAGGCAGAGCGCCGCCGCATCGACGGTCACGTTGGGGCGCGCCTCGTAGATCATCGCGATGACACCGAGCGGGATCGACATCTGTCCGACCCGCAGGCCGTTCGGCCGCACGCTGTGGTTCGAGATCCGGCCGACGGGGTCGGGCAGGGCGGCGACGTCGCGCAGTCCCTGCAGCATGTCGCGCCATTTGCCGTCCGAGAGCGCGAGCCGGCCGCGCAGCGGCGCCTCGACGCCCTTCTCCTCCGCGCTCGCGACGTCCTTCGCGTTCGCCGCGAGGATCTTCTCCCGGGCTGCCTCGAGCCGGGCTGCCGCGCAGGCGAGCCATTCGTTCTTCTGGCGCGTCCCGAGTTCGGCCGTCCGTTCGCTCGCGGCGCGCGCAGCCCCGGCGAGCGCGCGCATCTCGGCCGCGAGAGCGGACGAAGCGGTCGTTTCGGATCGATCTCGGTCGACTCGGGTCGTCATCTCGGGCTCTCTATCTCGGGCTCTCTATCTAGGACTCTCTATCTAGGACTCTCTATCTAGGACTCTCGATCTCGGAATCGCTCAGTCGCGCGTCTCGCGGAGCAGCACGAGATCGTCGCGATGGATGATCTCGTCGCCGTTCGCGTATCCTAGCACCCGCTCGATCGCGTTCGTCCGCTCGCCTGCGAGCCGGGCGACGTCGAGGGACGAATAGCTCGCGAGCCCCCGTGCGACCTCCTGTCCACTCTCGTTCACGCAGGTCACCGACTCGCCGATCCGGAACTCCCCCTCGACACGCAGGATGCCGGCAGGCAGCAGGCTCCGCCCCCGCTCGCAGAGCGCGCGTACCGCGCCGGCATCGATCACGATCCGGCCGCGGCTCTTGGCCGTGAAGGCGAGCCAGTGCTTGTGGCCGCGCAGCTTCTCGCCGGGCTCGAAGAGGGTACCGTGGCGTTCGCCCGAGACGAGCTTCTCGAGGATGCCGGGGACCTGGCCATGACACAGGATCGTGGCGGCGCCGGAGTGGGCCGCGTTCCGGGCGGCCTGCAGCTTCGTGATCATGCCGCCGCTGCCGTAGCGGGAGCCGGCGCCGCTCGCGATGCGCTCGATGGCGGGCGTGATCTTGGGGACGGTGCGGATCAGCGGGGGCTTCGGCTTTCCGGCCTCGGGCGGCCTTTCGTAGAGGCCCTCGACGTCGGTGAGGATCACGAGCAGGTCGCCGCCGACGACGTTGACGATCGTCGCCGCGAGATTGTCGTTGTCGCCGAAGCGGATCTCCTCGGTGGCGACCGTGTCGTTCTCGTTGACGATGGGGACGACACCGAGGCCGAGCAGCTCGAGCATCGTGTGGCGGGCGTTCATGAAGCGCTCGCGGTTTTCGAGGCCGGCGCGGGTCAGCAGGACCTGACCGACGTGCAGGCCATGACGCGCGAAACGGCGCTGATAGAGCTCGACGAGGCCGATCTGGCCGACGGCGGCCGCGGCCTGCTTCTCGCGAATCGTGCGGCCGTTGTGGTCCCAGCCGAGGCGGCCGGAGCCGATCGCGATGGCGCCGGAGGAGACGACGACGACCTGATGGCCGAGCTTGCGGACGCGGAAGACGTCTCGGGCGATGGCGGTGAACTTGGCGGGGCGGAGCTGGCCGTCGCGGGTCAGGGTGCTCGAGCCGATCTTGACCACGATCCGCTTCGCTCGGGGGACCTGCTTCCAGGGGTCGGACTGCGCCATCACGCTTGCCTCGTTTCGCCCGTTTCCTTCGCCGCGTCCTCGCGTCGCGCGCGGTCGACGGCCTCGAACATGCGTGCGAGCAGCGCGTCGATGCCGAGGTTGGTCGCGCCGGAGATGCGCAGCGGCGTGAGGCCCTGCTTCGCGAGGCGCGCCTCGAGGTCGGCGAGCTGGGAGGGGTCGTGGATCAGGTCGCATTTGTTGAGCACGACGATTTCGTGGCGCTCGAGCAGCTCGGGCCGGTAGCGCCCGAGTTCGCGGCGGATCGCGACGTAGTCGGCCTGCAGATCGCGCCCCTGGAGCAGCATCGCCTCGACGTCGAGCAGATGGATCAGGACGCGCGTGCGCTCGACGTGGCGCAGGAACTGGTGGCCGAGCCCGGCGCCCTCGCTCGCGCCTTCGATCAGTCCGGGGATGTCGGCGACGACGCAGCGCCGCTCGCCGCGCTCGACCACGCCGAGGGACGGAACGAGGGTCGTGAAGGGATAGTTGGCGACGCGCGGCCTCGCCGCGGAGATCCGGCGCAGCAGCGTCGACTTGCCGGCGTTCGGGAATCCCACGAGGCCGACATCGGCCATCAGCTTGAGCGAGAGCCGGATGCGCCTGCACTGGCCGGGCTTGCCCGGCGTCGCGAAGTCCGGCGCCTGGCGCGTCGAGGTCTTGAAGCGCGCGTTGCCGAGACCGCCGCGGCCGCCGCGTGCGACGACGATGCGCTGGCCGTGGCGCGTCAGGTCGGCGATCGGCGCCGGCTCTCCATCGGAGGCATCGCCCCGAAGGAGCTCCTGCTCGATCGCGCCGGCGTCCTGCGCTTCGTCGGTTTGCTCGGGCTCGATCTCGATGAGGCGGCTGCCGCCGTACCCGGCGTCGTCTTCGTCGATCCCGTCGATCGATGCGTCCGGGGCGTCGCCCGGCTCGAAATCGCCCTCCCCCTCGCCGACGCCTTCGCCCGGGGCCGCGCCTGTGTAGCTGCCGATGTGGCGGGAGGCGGACCGGGCGACCGGGAGGTCTTCGAGCGCGTAGACGAGGGTGCCGACCGGGACGCGGATCTCGACCGGCGCGCCGGAGGCACCCTTCTTGTCGGTGCCGCCCCCGGGCTCTCCGTCCGCGGCCTTGATGCGGCGCGCGGATTTCAGATCGAGCAGTGTCGCGACGTTGGTGTCGGCGACGAGCACGATATCGCCGCCCCGGCCGCCGTCCCCGCCATTCGGCCCACCGTTCGGAATGTATTTCTCACGCCGGAACGAGACGTTGCCGTCCCCTCCCGAGCCCGACTGGACTTCGAGCAGGGCCTCGTCGACGAAGAGATGTGCGTGCTTCATGATCGTCGCCGGCGGCGGCGCCTCGCTCGGAGGCGTCGCATCGAGGATGGGGCTGCGGTCTGCGAGAAATCGAGCCGCGACCCCCAACGACGCGATCGCTCCGGTCGACTTCCGGGCGGAGCGAAGGCGGGGTCCGCCAGGTACCGACGCTGCTCGGATCGACGCTCGTCGATCCCGATCGGCCGACGTTCTTCGAGCCGTCGGGACCGACGCTCGTCGAGCCGTCGGGACCGACGCTAGTCAATATGTGCGACGGTTCGGCCGCGCGAGGTCCCGAAGCGGACCTTGCCGTCCTTCAGGGCGAAGAGCGTGAAGTCCTTGCCGCGACCGACGTTGCGGCCCGCGTGGATCTTCGAGCCGACCTGTCGGACGATGATCGAGCCGGCCGAGATCTCCTGACCACCGAAAACCTTGACGCCCCGGCGCTGGCCATCGCTGTCGCGACCGTTGCGGGAGCTGCCCTGACCTTTTTTATGCGCCATCTCTGATTCGTCCTGACTCTCGAGCGGGTTCGGATCTGCGGCTTGCCCGGATTCGGTAAGACAGGATCCGGGCCGAGCTCGGATCCGATTGCGAGACAGGATCCGAGCAGCGCTCGGATCCGATGAACAGGCGGACTAGCCCTGGATCTGATCCACTCGGATCTCGGTGTAGTCCTGGCGATGGCCGTACTTGCGGCGATAGCCCTTGCGGCGCTTGTGCTTGAACGTCATCACCTTCGCCGCGCGATCCTGCGCGACGATCGTGCCCACGACCGAGGCCCCCGCGAGCGTCGGCGCGCCGATCCGCACGGCCTCGTCGCTGCCGATCAACAAGACGTCGGCCAGGGTCACCTTCGAGCCGACCTCGCCCGCCAGACGCTCCACTCGCAGCGAGCCACCCGGGCTCACGCGATACTGCTTCCCACCGCTGCGTACGACAGCGTACATATTCGACCTCGATTCATTCGGAGCGCGGGAGTATCCGCGATTCCGCTTCCCCGTCAACCGTTTGGACCGCTTCTTCGGGCGCCGCCATGGGCTCGGAGCCCAGGCTCAGCGGCGCCGCCTGCCGCTCGCCGGTCGTCATGCCCGCCCCGTCGGAGGCCGTCGCGCCGCCCCGATCGAAGTCCCGGTCGAGGATCGACTCGGCGTCCCCATCAGCTCCCGAAGGCGAACTCGGGGTCTCGGGACCGACCTCGAAGCCCTCGTCGAGGCCCGGGTCGAGCCGGTCCCCGCGTTCGACTCCGAGTTCGTCCGCCTCGGCGATCGCCTCTTCGACCTCTTCGTCGAGCCGATCCGCCTCGAGACCGCCGTTTTCTACGTCCTCGTCGGGCTCCCCAGCCCCATTCGCCTCGTCCCGGCCGCGTCCGCCCCGCCGCCGTCTGCCCCGCCGCGCGCCGCGCTCGGGGCGCTCGCCGGGGGCGTCGGGATGGCGGTCCTGCAACCAGGACAGGGCGATCTCGGCCGGAGGACCCGGCTCGAGGACCAGCAGCTCGAACTGTTCCTGATGCATGCCGGGCCGGGCGCGGATCTCGATGTCCTTGCCGATCGCCCGCGAGAGGTCCGCGATGCCCTGCTTCGAGCGGGTCAGCAGCTCCTCGGCGACGTGCGGGTTGACGGCGACGGCGATCGGTCGGCCCTCGAGTCGCGGCAGATGCTTGCGGATCTCGCGCAGCACGCGGAACGCGACGCTCTCGCGCGAGAGCACGTAGCTGCGCCCCTCGCAGTGGCTGCAGGGTTCGCAAAGCGTCTGCACGAGATTTTCCCGCGTGCGCTTGCGCGTCATCTCGACGAGGCCGAGCTCCGAGATCTTCAGGATGTTGGTGCGAGCCTTGTCGGCACGCAGCGCCTCCTGCAGCGCGCGGTAGACCTTGTCGCGGTTGCCCGCCGACTCCATGTCGATCAGGTCGATGATGATGAGGCCGCCGAGGTTGCGGAAGCGCAGCTGCCGCACGACCTCCTGCACCGCCTCGAGGTTGGTCTTGAGCACCGTCTCCTCGAGGTCGCGCTTGCCGACGAAGCGCCCGGTGTTGACGTCGATCGACGTCAGCGCCTCGCTCTTGTCGATCACGAGCGAGCCGCCGCTCTTGAGCCAGACCTTGCGTTCGAGGTTGGCGTGGATCTGATGCTCGAGGCCGAAGCGGTCGAAGATCGGGAAGGTCTGCTCGTAGAGCTCGATCTGCGGCTTCGGCTCGGCGACGAAACGATCGACGAAATGCTGGATGCTCTCGTAGACGTTCTTGTCGTCGGCGACGATGCGCTTGGTCTCGGGACCGGCGAGATCGCGCACGATGCGCAGCGGCAGGTCGTGCTCCGAGTAGAGGATCGCCGGCGCCGACTTGTCTGCGTTGCGCTTCTGGATCGCCGCCCAGACGGTCGCGAGGTAGCGGATGTCGGCCTGGAGATCGGCTTCGCGGACGCCGTCGCCGGCAGTGCGGATGATGAAGCCGAGCTGCGGCGGCCGCAGCCGCTCGACGATCTCGCGGAGCCGATTTCTTTCCCGATCGGAGCCGATCCGGCGAGACACGCCGACGCGCCGCGACCAGGGCGTCAGCACGAGATGCCGCCCGGGGATCGAGATGTTCGACGTGATGCGCGCGCCCTTCGTCCCGATCGGCTCTTTCGCGATCTGGACGATGATCTCCTGGCCTTCGTGGAGCGCGGTGTCGATGCGCGGCGGGGCCGAACGGCTGCCACGCCCGCCTCGCCCGCCGCCGCCGCCGCCTCGCCGCCCGCGTCCGCCGCCCTCGCCGTCGTCGCCGGTCTCGAAGGTGCTCTCGAAGTAGTCGCCGACGTAGAGAAAGGCGGCCTTTTCGAGGCCGATGTCGACGAACGCTGCCTGCATTCCGGGCAGGACGCGCGAGACGCGCCCCTTCACGACGTTGCCGACCACGCTCTTGTCGCGGTCCCGTTCGATGTGGAGCTCGGCGAACTGGCCGTTCTCGAGCAGCGCGACCCGGGTCTCCCCGAGCTCCGCATTGATGATGATCTCGTTCTGCATCGTCCCGCCTGATCGGTGGCCGCCCCGCTCCGCCTTCGCGTCCTGCTCGGACGGCGAAGGCGACGAGGGCGTCGCACCGGCTCTCACGAGGCCGATCGATCGGTTCCAGGATGATGGGGGAACGAGCTGGCTTGGCCGGGATCACGAAGCGTCCGGATCGGACCGGGCTGGCGCGTCGCTTTCACTGGCTGGGGTGCTGCGGGGACGAGCCTTCGGGGCTCGTCGCGAGAGGCGTGCGCGGACCGGTCGATTCAGCCGGTTCCCACTGCACGTTCGGACGTCGACGTTCTCCTCTTCTCTTGATGCCCGATGCCCGGGTTCCCGCGTTTCGGGGAGCGCCCGGGCGGTCGACCTGGGTTGTTGGATCGATCGCTCGCTCTGTTGTTGTCGTTCCCAGCGCCTCGGTCTGCGCTGCTCACCTTCTGATCAGGCCTCTTTCGCCGGTCGGAACACCGGTCGTCCGGGGCCAGAATCACGAGGGTCTCGGCTCCACTGGTCCTTCGAAGGAATTCTCGGCTCTCGAGCAGCACCCCGCCGCCGTCCGACTCCCTCGGGTGATCAGCCTTGCATCCGTCTATCTCGCCGTTCCCCCCTCGGGTCCCTGCCTTCCCGGGGCATCCCCCGTTCCAGGCAGTCGAGATCTCTAGCGAGATCTCCTTCGAGCGGTTGTTCGAGGATTGGCGAGGGTTGCTATCACTCCGGCGGGTGGATCCCGCCAAAGGGGTGGTCGTTCATCTCTTTGCGAGTTGCAAAGATCACCCCGGACCCGTCACGGAATCCGCGGCCGACGCACCGGCGAATGCAATGCCGATCAAGAACCGGCATCACCGTCAAAAATCTGGGGTCGAGAATCATGGATTTGGAGCGGCCCGTCAACACGGATCCTCGGCGTGGGCTGCCTTCGGTGGACCGGCTGGTGCAGGCGGTGGTCGCCGCGGCGCCCGATCTGCCGCTCTGGGCGATCCGCGCAGCATCTAAAGCCCGCCTCGCTGTCTTGCGCCAGGAAGGGCCAGCCCGCCTGGCGTCGATGACGGAAGGCCCCGAGGGGCATATTCCTATTATGGAGCGGCTGGTCGCTCGGGTCGCAGAAGAGGCCGCCCGCCTGGCCGCGCCCCATCCGCGGCGCGTGCTCAATGCGACCGGAATCCTGCTCCACACCAATCTCGGCCGGGCGCCTCTGGCCGCATCGGCGCGGGCGGCCGTCGTCCGGGCGGCGGAGGGCTATTCGAGCCTGGAGCTGGACCTCGAGTCCGGCCGGCGCGGGACGCGGCTCGGGCGACTCGCCGCGAAGCTGGTCCGGCTCTCGGGGGCCGAGGCCGCGCATGTCGTCAACAACAACGCCGCGGCGCTGCTGCTCGCGCTCAATACGCTCGCGATGGGCCGGCCCGTCGTCGTATCCCGGGGCGAGCTGGTCGAGATCGGCGGCTCGTTTCGCGTGCCGGCAGTCATGGAGCGCGCTGGTGTCCGGCTCCTCGAGGTCGGCACGACCAATCGCACCCACCTCGCGGACTATGCCGCCGCCCTCGAGGCCGCCCCCGCCCTCCTGCTGAAGGTCCACCGCAGCAACTTCGAGCAGCGCGGCTTCGTCGCCGAGGCCGACGTCGCGGCGCTCGCCGAGCTCGCCCACGCCCACGGCATTCCCCTCGTCGAAGACCTCGGCAGCGGGACGCTCGTCGATCTCGGCGGCGCGGGACTGCCGCCCGAGGCCTTCGTCCCGTCCCGGCTGGCGCACGGCGTCGACGTCGTCTGCTTCTCGGGGGACAAGCTGCTCGGAGGACCCCAGGCCGGCATCCTGGTCGGCCGTCGCGATCTGATCGAGGCGATGCGGCAGAACCCGCTCGCACGGGCCTTGCGGGTCGACAAGCTGACGGTCGCGGCCCTCGATGCGACCCTCGACCTGCTCCTGGAGCCCGGTCGCGCCGACGAGATTCCGATCGTCGCGGCGATCCGGGTCGCGGAGTCGGCGCTGCGCGAGCGGGCGCTCCGCCTTCGGGATGCCCTCGCGGCGATCCTTCCGCCGAGCCTCTCGATCGCGTCGGCGCGGAGCGAAGGCGCGGTCGGGGGCGGCTCGCTGCCGGCGCTTCGACTCCCGGGCACGGCGGTCGTAGTGCGGGGACCCGGACTGCCGACCCTCGTCGATCAGCTGCGCGCTGGGCCCGTTCCGGTCGTGGCGCGGCTGTCCGACGACGCGCTCTGGCTCGATGTCCGCACGCTCTCGGAAGACGAGCTACCTCTCGTCGTGGACGCCTTCGCGCATGTCTTTCGTTGATCGGCCCCGAGGGTTCGGGTAGGCTCGTCCCAACCCCCAGCTGCCCCGTTCGTCATTCGAGGATCTCGCAGCGCGATCGTTCTCAATGAGGAAGGCGAACGTGATTCCTTCGACGCATTCGTCCGACGATTCGGTAGGCGCCCGCAGCGCGAGCCTGTCCGGTCCGCGGCTGCTCGCCGTCGGCGGGGGCAAGGGCGGTGTCGGCAAGACCTTCGTGACGGCGAACCTCGCCGCGGCGCTCGCGCGCGCAGGCAAACGCGTCATCGTGGTCGACGTGGATCTCGAGGGTGCGAACCTGCACACCTGCCTCGGCGTCGCGTCGCCCCAGAAGACGCTCGCCGACTTCGTGTCCGAGCGGGAAGAAGATCTCGGCAAGCTCCTGATCGATACGCCGCTCGCGAATCTCAAGCTGATCGCCGCGACCCACGGCAATCTCGCCGACGCGCAGCCGAGCCATCTGCGCCGCGTGCGGCTGCTGCGCAGCCTGCGCCAGCTCGATGCCGACTTCGTGCTGCTCGATCTCGGCGCCGGCGCCCACGCTTCGGTGCTCGACTATTTCCTGGTTTCCGACGACGGCATCCTCGTCGTCCAGCCCGAGCCGACCTCCGTCGAGAATGCGTACACCTTCCTGCGCGCCGCCTTCTATCGCCGCATGCGACTCGCGATGGTGGGCCACGGGGTGCGCCAGCTCGTGACGCTCGCGATGGACCAGAAGAACGAGCGCGGCATCAAGAGCCCCCTCGACCTGCTGCGCGAGATCGAGGCGACCGACAGCGCGGAGGCCCACCGCTTCGTCGAGACGATGCGGGTCTTCCGGCCGCGGCTCGTCGTGAACGCGGTGCGAACGGCGGAGGACGTGAAGCTCGGCTTCGCGATCGCGAGCGTCTGCAAGAAGTATTTCGGCATCGAGGTCGAATACCTCGGCTACGTCAACTACGACGAAGAGGCGCGCCGCTCCGTCTCGCTCCGGCGGCCGATCGTCGATCTGCGAAGCGATACGGACGTGTCGATCTATCTGCAGCGCATCGCGCGCAAGCTGCTCGAGCCCGCGGTTTCGAGGGGAACCGCTCCGGCGAGGAGTGCGGCCGCGCCGATGGAGGCCGCCGCGCCGCCCGAGCGCGTGCGTGCGGGGCAGGCGCTCTTGCCTCCGTCGCCGACGGGTGGGTCCGGGCCTTCGAGAGGATGATGGGGATGCGAGGGATCGACGAGCTCGACCTCTATGAAATGCTCGAGGTCGCCCGGACTGCGTCGCCCGGGGAGATCGATCGCGCCTATCGACTGGCCCAGGAGACGTATGCCGACGGTTCGCTCGCGCTCTACTCGATCTTCGAGAAGCGCGACGCGAAGGAGATCCGCGCGCGACTCGACGAGGCCTATCGCGTGCTCGCCGATCCGGAGCTGCGGTCGAGCTACGACCTCGAGCATGGCGGCCTCGGCCGAGAGGCCGGCTCGTCGGTCGATCGCGCTGCGATCACGGCGGCGAGCGCGTCCGGCAAGCAGGTCGACGCGGCGCCCAACGGCTTCCATGGCAAATCCGCTGCGGCGATCTCTTCCGCGCGCCTCGATGCGGCGGTCGAGGTCGCGACGAGTGGTGTCTTCGAGGCTGGTGGCGAAGGCTACGAGGTCGAGGAGGAGCCCGGGGGCGATTTCGACGGTCCGCGCCTGCGCCGGACGCGGCTCTTCCGCGGCTTCGAGATCGAGCAGATCGCGGACGTGACGAAGATCTCGGGGCTTCATCTGCGCAACATCGAAGACGAGAACTTCGGTGAGCTGCCGGCCGACGTCTACGTCCGCGGGTTCGTGACGGCCTACGCCCGGACGATCGGGCTCGATCCCCAGCTGGTCGTTCCCGGATACATGGCGCGGCTCCAGGAGTCGAGGCAGAAGAACCAGAAGAGCCGGTTTCTCGGCCTTCGATAGTGTCCCGTCCGCAGAGTTCGCCTGCATTCGAGGGCGAGCTCGGCGGACGGGACAGTCGCTCCGGCTTCCCCGGCAAACGAGACGTACGCCTCGATACCGCATCCAGTCCGTGCCTGGGGCGGGCCCGGGGAGCGGGCACGAGGCGCAAGGAGACCCGCGCGTGGTGGAGCGGCCCGACGAGCCGGACGATCCGCTCGAGTCGGCGGGCAGGCTCGCCTTCACGGTCGAGGAGGGCGCAGCCGGCCAGCGTGTCGATGCGGCCCTGGCGGCGCTCGCCGCCGTCTCGCGCTCCCAGATCAAACGGTGGCTCGACGAAGGGCGGGTGCTCGTCGGCGGCCGCGAGGTCCGGGCCAGCCGGCTGCTCGCCCTCGGCGAGACGATCGAGGCCCGGCCGCTCGAGCCCGTCGCTCTCTCGCTCGAGGCCGAAGCGATCCCGCTCGTCGTCCTGTTCGAGGACGCGGATCTGATCGTGGTCGACAAGCCGGCTGGTCTCGTCGTCCACCCCGCCCCGGGCCATCCGAAGGGCACGCTCGTGAACGCGTTGCTCCACCATTGTCGCGGCGAGCTCGCCGGCATCGGCGGTGTCCTGCGCCCCGGGATCGTCCACCGCCTCGACCGCGGCACCTCGGGCGTGCTCGTCGCCGCGAAGACCGACCTCGCCCACCGCGTGCTCGCCCAGCAGTTCGCCCGCCACTCGATCGAGCGCGTCTACAGGACCTTCGTCCGCGGTCTGCCCCGCGCGAGCGCCGGCCGCATCGACCGCCCGATCGGTCGTCATCCCGACGACCGCCAGCGCATGTCCGTCCGGACACGAGCGGGCCGACCCTCCGCGACCCGCTGGCAGGTCCTCGGCCGCGATCGGAGGGAGGGGATCTCGGCGCTCGAGATCCGGCCTGAGACGGGCCGGACCCATCAGATCCGCGTCCACCTGGCGAGCGCAGGCCTGCCGGTCGTGGGGGACGTCGTCTACGGCCGGGCGCGCGGTGACGAGGCGCTCCTCGGGCGGCCGGCGCTCCACGCAGCCCGGCTTGGGTTCGACCATCCGCGCAGTGGTGTGCGGTTCGGCTTCGAGGCACCGCTGCCGTCGGATCTCCTGGCTCTGATCGCGGCGCTGACGCTCGAGGTCGACGAAGCCGCTCGCGCCTCCCCCCCCGAGGCTGCGCCTGAGACCGGAGGAGGCGCCCGAAGATGACGCCTCGACGCGCCCGAAATCTTTGCGATCCCGTTCTCGAACAGCTCGGGGTCCGGCATGGCTTCGCCGAGCGCGGCGCGCAGCCGCCGGATTCCACTGTGTTTCTTCGTCAGGTCCACGGGGTCCGCGCCGTGTGCGCCGAGACGCTGCCGCATGGGGCGCGGGCCGGACGGCCGGACGCTGGCTCCGTCGAAGCCGATGCGATCGTCTCCGGGACGCCGGGGCTCGCGGTCGGGATCGTGACGGCGGATTGTGTCCCGATCCTCGTGGCCGCGGCGAACGGGCGAAAAGTCGCCGCGATCCACGCGGGCTGGCGCGGACTGGCCGCAGGCATCATCGAGAGCGGGATCGAGGCGATCGGGATTGCTCCGGCGCAGCTCGCGGCGGCCATCGGTCCCGCGGCCCGGGGTTGTTGCTACGAGGTCGACGAGCCGGTCGCCCAGGCCCTCGCGCAGCGCTACGCGGAGCACCTGTCGGGCTTGCTCGTTCCGGGCCGACCCGAGCGGTATCTGCTCGACCTGCCCGCCCTCGCCGGCCGCATCCTCCTCGGGCTTGGCCTCGCCCCGGACCACATCGGCCAGGCCCATTGTCTCTGCACGATCTGCACGCTCGGCCCCCGCTTCGAGTCCTACCGCCGGGACGGCGCCGCCGCCGGGCGGCTTCGGCATTTCATCGCACCGGTCTCCGCGACCCCTCCCGGCCCTGACCGGCTCGCGTCCGGGCCGGTCGGCGCCGAGGGTTGACAGTCGAGGGCACGGCCGGGTAGATTGAGCCTCGCTCCCATCGATCGCTGGCGGCGCCTCCCGAGCGGCCCAGGGATCCGATCGATTGACGCGATCTTCGAGAGTGATCCTCGACGGGAAGCGCGCCGAGTCATCGCGAGAGCCTCGAAATCCATCAACTCCGAATGCAATTCCGACGATGTCGACAGTGCCGACGATGCCGACGATGCCGACATCGTCGGAATTGCATTCGGAGTTGATGGATTTCGAGGCTCTCGCGATG